>JBBDSN010000070.1:0-7805 GCA_040904885.1 Gemmatimonadota bacterium
CTCGTCCGCTCAGGAAGCGCCTGGTTCGCGTCCGTCGGTGACCTCGACGCGGTCTGCACCCGCTTCGGAGAGGACCCGCTGCGCCGTATCGACCAGGGCATCGCTACGCACCGAGACGACCACCGAGCCGTCCTCGAGCGTCGCGGGATCGAGATCGGGCATGCCCTTCCAACGCCCCATCCCGATGAGTGCACCCAGCATGACCCCCGCGGCCGCACCCCCGAGCGCACCACTGATCGCCGCGGAGAAAGGGCCCACCGGAAGCAGACCCTCTCCGGTCCCCACCGCCACCCAGATGGCAACGGCGGTCATGACGACAGTCCCCAGTGCCGCGCCGATCCAGGCACCCTGCACGGCCCCCTCGAGCACGCCGGCTTCGTCGCCCACCTTCACCCTCCGATGCCGTCCCGACGCTTCGTGGATCGTCACGCCGATGCTGTCGGCCGGAATGCTCTCCGCGAGGAGCGCCCGCACGGCGTGGGTCACGCTCGCGGCGTCGTGGTAGATTCCGGATACGATCTTCACGGCTTGAATCCTCCTTCCTCGCGGTTTCCATGGACGTCACCCACGATGAGCGCCACACCCGCTTCGTGATCGAGCACGAAGGAACGTTGTCCATGTTGCAGTACCGGATGGCCGACCCGCACACGATCCACTTCGTACGCACCTGGGTGGCGCCCGATTTCCGGGGTGGTGGCTTCGGTGCCTGGCTGGTCGAAGCCGGACTCGACTACGCCCGCGACCAAGGCTTCAAGGTCACCTCGTCGTGCTGGTTCGTCGACGAGTTCATCGATCGTACGCCGGAATACCAGGACCTCCAGGCGTAGGCTGGCGTTATCCGTTCGGAAGCGACGTCCCGGCAATCACGTCGAGGTTCGGGAGCATGACGATCTCGATGCGACGGTTCAGGCGGCGGCTGGCGGCGTCGTCATTCGGCGCGACCGGCTGGAACTCACCGAAGCCCGCGCCAGACACACGCTCGGGCGCCACCCCGGACTGGATGAGCAGACGGACGACCGATAGCGCCCGGGCGCTGGACAGCTCCCAGTTCGAGGGGAACCGCTCCGTGGAGATCGGGACGTTGTCCGTATGTCCCTCGACCTGGAACTCCCGGTCGTCGAGCTCGCCGAGCACAGACCCGATCTCCTGCAGGGTGCGACGTCCTTCCGCCCCGATCGTGGCGCTCCCCGACGCGAACAGGATGTCCTGCGGCAGCTGGATGACCATGCGGCCGCGCACGATGTCCACCGACACGCGACCACCGTCGATGAGTGACTGGAACCGACCGATCATGTTTTCGTAGATCCGGTTCCGGTCGCGGATTTCCTCTTCGATCGCGCGCAAGGTGGAGAGTTGCTCGCGCAGCGCCTCGTACTCGCTGCCCCGTCGACTCAGCAAAAGCTGAAGGCGATCGACCTCGGAGCGTGTCGTGTTGAGCCCGTCCACCGCTTCGGCTCGCAGCGCTTCGAGGGTTCGAACCTCGCGCTCCACCTCGGCGATCCGGCGGCGAAGCTCGGTTTCCCGCGCTTCCATTTCGCGGAGCTCCGTCTCGAGCGCCGCTTCGCGTGCCTCGCGACGGGCGACCTCGTCCCTGAGGTCCTCGCCTTCGGCCCGGGCTTCGGCGAGATCCGCGAGCGCCACCTCGTGCGTGCTCTTTCGGACGCATCCCGACAGGGGCAGCAGAAGAACGCAGAGCACCATCCACGTGGACGTTCGAGGCATGCATCCTCCGGAGCGTGTCGCAGCGGTGCAGGGTCCCGCTGCATGGTCAGTTCGTACCGAGGGTTCAACTTATCGACGTGAAGCGATTGGGGGGAGCCGTCACAGCTTGATCGGCGGCCTGCCGTGCGTGAGCTTCATGGGTCCCTGAAAACCCGAGGCGCGGAGTGAACGGTGAGCGAGCGGTCGAAGAACGACAACGGTGAAGAGAGGCTTCGTCCTGCCCCGGCGGAGAGGTTCAAGGGGCCGAGCCATGTGTTCGACCTGGACGCGACCGCGAAGAGCTTGCGTTCCGAGGATCATCCGGTGCGTCATGGCCACCGCCAGATGACCCTATACCAACGCGATCACATCACACACCTTGCGTTCGCGTTCGATCGCGACGGCCACCTCGCGGAGCACTCGGCGCCGGGCCTCGTGACCATCCACGTGCACTCGGGGCGGCTGAATGTCACCGAAGAGGGGCGGGCCCACGACCTCGGACCGGGCCAGGTGCTGGTCCTGGCTCCGGGCGTGCCGCACGATGTTCGGGCCACGGAAGAGAGCGTGATGATGCTGACGGTTCACGTCGATCGGAGCGCGCGCTGAAGGCTGATCGTGACGCGGCGATGCGGGCGGTCCACGTCATGATGCTCGTATGATCTGGGCTCTGGGCGTCCTGGGCCTCGTGCTCCTGTTCGTGGGCGGAGAGGGTCTCGTGCGCGGAGCCTCCGCGCTCGCGCTGAGGCTGGGCCTCTCCCCGCTCGCGGTGGGCCTGACGGTCGTCGCCTTCGGCACCAGCACGCCGGAGCTCGTGGTCTCTTTGGACGCTGCTCTCGCGGGCGTACCCGACATCGCGGTGGGCAACGTGGTCGGCTCGAACATCGCGAACGTGACGCTCATCCTCGGCACCGCGATGCTGTTCCGGCCGGCCCTCGTGGTGGCGCGCACGGTGCGCCTCGACGCTCCCCTGGTCGTGGGCCTGTCCCTCGTACTCGTGTGGTTGCTCTCGGACGGGACGGTGGGCCGCGTCGAGGGTGCGCTGTTGGTCGGAAGCCTCTTCCTCTTCACGACGCTGACGCTGCTGCAAGGGCGCAAGGAGCCCCGAGTCGTCCATGAAGAGTTTCAGGAGGCTCTCGAAGGAGGGACGAGCTCGGTGCTCGCGTCGAGCCTCCTGGTTCTGGCTGGACTGGGGGCCTTGATTCTGGGCGGTCAGCTGTTCCTGAACGCCGCGGTCGAGTTCGCGCGTACCGTCGGGTTGTCGGAGGCGGTCATCGGTCTCACGATCGTCGCGGTCGGGACCAGCCTCCCCGAGTTGATCACGTCCGTGGTCGCCGCGCTCCGGGGCCAGGGTGACATCGCGGTCGGCAACGTGCTTGGCAGCAACGTCTTCAACATCCTGGGGATCCTGGGCGTCACGGCCGTCGTGCTCCCGCTGGAGTCGGGAGGCATCACGATGGCGACCCTGTGGGTCATGGTCGGCGCGGCGGTCGCGGTCGGGCTGGCCGCGGCGACCGGCAGGAGAATCACCCGTTGGGAGGGTGGAGCCCTGCTGGCTGGATACGTCGGGTACGTGTTATGGCTGGTCTCGAGCGGCTGAAGTTCCCTGGCCGTCCCATCATCTCGCAAGCGGGGTTCAGCCTGGTGGAACGTCACCCCTTGCCGCACGATCCGCTGAACGAGTTCTATGTCGTCCGGCCCTGAATCTCCAGAGGATCACGAGCGATAGAGCCAAGCCGACCACGGCCGCGGCATACGCCCAGCCCGGAACCTCGGTGTCCTGGTCGATCCAGCCCAGCCGCGCTGGTACCAGGGCGACGGCGTTGTTCAGCGCGTGCCAGAGCATGGCCGGGTAGATCGAGCCCGTGAGCACGACGGTGGCGGCGAGGACCACGCCGAGATAGGCCGTCGGAAGGATCCGGAACAGCGTGACATGGAAGAGCCCGAAGATCGCGCCCACAGCGAGGCACAGCGCCAGGGGCCGCAGGCGCTTGGCCAAGCCGTGCTGGAGAACGCCCCGGAACGCGATCTCCTCGAACACGGCCGGCATGACCGCGACGAACAAGAGGAGCTGCCAGAGCGGAAGCGACGGTTCGAGCAGGACGTCTCCGAACGCTTCGAGCACGCTGTCCGGAACCGGGAACAGGTAGACGTCCACCAACTCGGCGAGGCCTACCCCCACCAAATATCCCGCGGGTGCCCCGACGAGGACGGCGACCCACGCTGCCCGCGGTGGCATGCGCAGCGAGAGGGCCTGCCGCCAGTCGAGACGGTAGCCACGGAGCATGAGCACGGAGCCTCCGCCGAACAGCACGACGAGGTTCAGGACGATCTGGCCGCGGAGTCCCAGGCTCTCTCCGAGCCAGAGCGACGTCGTGAAGAACACCGCCCAGAGCACGGCGAACCACCGCAGGACTCGCCGGGGGAAGAGCGCGGGGCCGCCGCGCACCTCCAGCTCATCGAGGGACGCGCCGCCGACCAGCCGCTCCGTGGACAGGGTCCGCTCCGTGAGTCCGACGAGGAGCCAGGCGAGGCCGCCCGACGATGCCCAGGCAAGGGCCAGGAACGGCCAATCGTGCTGACCCAGGACGATCTCCCGGACCGCGACGCCGACTCCCGCGACGGGAACGAGCGCGATCGCGGACCGGAGCTCCATGCCTGGCAACATCCCGGCGACCGACAGCGCGACGAACGCCAGCAGGAGCGGGAAGAACGCGATCTGGAACTCCTTGTATCCATCGACGCGACCCGACAGCAGCAGCAGGGCGGCCGCGACGAGCACCGCGAGCGGAGTCAGGAGCAGGAGTACGAGCCCGACATCGAGAGGAGCGAGCCCGAACGCCAGGTTTTCGGGCAGGTCCAAGACGCCGATCACGAGATAGACGAGGAGGTTCGCGGCGTTCACCAGGACCAGGACGAGCCCGAGGCATGCGATGGCGAGCAGCTTCGCGCGAACGATCTCGGTGCGCGAGAGTCCCGTCGTGAGGAGGCTCTCGAGCGTGCCGCGCTCCTTCTCGCCGCTCAGCGTGTCCACGGCGGCGATCGAGCCTCCGGTGAGCATGAGAAGGAGCACGAACGGGGTGAGGACCAGGCCGAGCAGCGCGTTCCCTTCGCGCTCGGGCGGGGCCGCGTTCATGGGCACGACCTCCGCGACGTCTGCTGTGGCGACGGGGAAGCCGTTTGCCCGTAGGATGCTGTCGCGATCGGCGTCGCGCAGGCTCCTGAGGCGCTCGTCGAGGGCCGAACGGGCTGCCCGGGAGAAGTCGCTCTGCGCGCGGA
The DNA here is from genome assembly GCA_040904885.1 of Gemmatimonadota bacterium. GTDB lineage: Bacteria > Gemmatimonadota > Gemmatimonadetes > Longimicrobiales > Gaopeijiaceae > JAWLHJ01. The sequence continues at coordinate 4,978 of JBBDSN010000070.1, forward strand.
AGCGCAGCCGGATGACGGGTCGGGTGGCGGCGGAGGCGGAGTCCGCTTCGGCGTCCGCTCCCTCGATGACCAGGTGCAGCTCACCTGCGGCGAGCAAGGTGTCGGGCTCGTCCGTCCGTCGCTCCTCGAACGTGCCGGGCGTATCCGCGGCGTCCGGGAGTGCGAGGGCCCGGTCGACCAGGTCCCGCGCCCAGGACGTGCGGGAGCCGGTGACGGCATAGGTGTAGACCGTGGTCTCGATGCGCTCGGTTTCGCTCCGGTCGACGCTGCGCAACACCAAAATCAGGACCGGAAAGACCACGAGCGGAAGGACGATCCCGATCAGGATCATCCGGGTGTCCCGCGCGAGCATGCGCAACTCGTGACGGAACAGGGTCGCGAGGGGGCTCATGCCGATCCGTCGTAGCCCGCGCGTTCGAGCTCGGCCACGAAGATGTCCTCGAGGTAATGGAGGCCGGTCCGCTCACGATGCTCGTCCAGGGTGTCCACGGCGAGCAGGCGTCCCCGGTGCATGATTGCGATGCGGTCGCAGACGCGCTCCGCTTCGGGCATCACGTGGGTCGAGAAGATGATCGTTTTGCCCTGGTCTCTGAGCTCACGGACGATGCGCCTCAACTCCAGGGCGTTCACGACGTCGAGCCCGACGGACGGCTCGTCGAAGATCAAGACCGGTGGGTCGTGCGCGACGGTCCGGGCGATCGATACCTTCTGCTTCATGCCACTCGACAGCGCGTCCACGCGGGCGTCGGCATAGGAGCGAAGGGCGAACCGGTCGAGGAGAGCTTCCACGCGGGCGTGCACGGCGTCGGCCGGATATCGGTTCACACGGGCGAAGAAGTCGAGGGTCTCACGGACCGTGAGGCGGGGATAGAGGGCGGTGGACGCGGAGTGGAAGCCGAGGCTGCGCCGAACGTCCTCGGGGGCCTGCCGCACGTCGTGACCGTTCACGATGGCCGAGCCCGACGTTGGCTCGAGCACGGTCGCGAGCACCCTCAGGGTGGTGGTCTTTCCCGCGCCGTTCGCGCCGAGAAGCCCGAAGACCTCTCCCGGGCTGCACGTGAAGTCGATGCCGGCGACCGCGCGGATCTCACCTCGGCCCCGGTCCCAGAACGTCTTCTCCAGCCCCGTGATCCGCACCTGCCCGTCTCCCGGGACGCTCATGCGGCACCCCCGGCGAACCGGTTTTGCATGAATCTCCACAGGCTTCCGCCGTGCGTGCCGAGCAGAAAATCCTCGAATCCGAGGACGTAGCGTGCCAGCGCGATGCAGGCGAGGACGAGCGCCAGGGTCACGAGGACGGTGAGGGCCAGGGCCGGCCAGACGAAGACCCCGTTGATCGCGTCGCGCACCGCCATCGCGATGTTCGCGACCGGCACCGCGGCCAAGGCGTTGCTGAGGGAGCGGTCCGACTGCTGGCCCAGCAGGAGGGGGAGCAGCGCCAGATAGAACACCGGAGTGACCAACGCCTGACCATCCTTGAAGGAGCGCGCGAACGAAGCCAGCAGCATCATGGCCGCCGCGAAGAACAGCGCGAGGAGAGCGGCGGCCGTGAGCATGACGAGTACCGAGGTCGGGGACAACGAGACCGTGAATGCGGCGCCCGAGCCTCCGTCGAGGCCCTGGAGCGGCGCCATGACGGGTCCCAGCGCGAGGGTCATTGCGGTGACGTTGAGGACGCCCGCCGCCGCCCCGAACGAGGCGACATAGAGGTACTTGGACAGGACGACGCTGGCCCGTGAAGCCTGGGTGACCATGAGCGTCTCCCACGTCCCCCGCTCCCGTTCCCCAGCCGTCGTGTCGACGGCGGGAACCAGGCAGCCCAGCGCCACCGCGATCACCAGGAAGAGCGGCAACATGAGGCCCAGGATCGCGGCCCCCAGGGCTTCATCCGTGGAGACGTTGCGCTGCTCGATCTCGAAGGAGCTCAGCGCCGCCTCCGTGAGTCCCAACATGGATGCCTGATCGGCGATCCAGGCGCCCCTGTAGCCGTCGACGACGGACCTCACCCGCTGGAGGGCGCGGCGGCTCCGATCGACGGAGCGGTCGTAGTGGACGTGCACGGCGAAGTTGTCTTCGAGGGTGCCGCTGGGCGCGGTGGGCGGGGCGAATGCGACGATGGCATCGAGATCTCCGAGACCCAGCTCGTCGCGCAGTCGATCGAGGCCGGGTTCCGCGGCCGCGCTCTCGATGCCGGGATTCGTCTCGAGGGAGTCGATGAGCGCCGCGTGCGCCGCCGGAGGATCGACGATCACCACTCTCGAAGGCGCGCTTTCAGAGAGTCCCGTGACGAAGACGAGCGCCGTGATCTCGACCCACAGGAGCAAGGGATAGAGCAGGATGGGCAGGAGGATGCTGTTCACGACGACGCTGCGTTCCCGCAGCGCCGAGCGGACCTCCCGGCCGTACAACGCGCGAACGTCCCGCCAGTTGGCTCCGCTCGGTCGCGTCACACCCTCGGCCTTCGTCTACCCTTCGACGGGCGCCAGCGTCGGATCCCAGTCACAGGTCTTGTGCGACCCGTCGCAGAACGGCTTCCGGGACGAGTCCCCGCAGCGGCACAGCGAGTAGGGCCGGCCTTCCGGCGTCGGGATCTGGTTGCCTTCCGAGTCGTAGAGGGGCACGTCTCCTTCGATACGCAAGGATCCACGGGCGGAGACGGTGATCTTGATGGCCGGTTCGGTCACGTCGGTGTCCTCATTTGGGCAGGGTCGGTGCAACGTCGTCCTCGAAGGATCGCCCCGGGCGCCCGCGCCGGACAACCCCTTCCGCAGCGACCTGCCCGACGCGCCAGGCGTGGCTTGGTCCCCGCCGGGGCGTCCGGTAGATTC
>JBBDSN010000071.1:0-7691 GCA_040904885.1 Gemmatimonadota bacterium
CTAGGAGTGCCAACGACGGGGGGCACGCGCGCCGTAAAGCGTGGGTCGGGGCTGTGCCGCCCCAATCCGAAGGGCACGAGGGATCGGGATGCAGCCTGGCAAGATAGGGGAAGCCGGACCACACGGGATTTCGGGGTGAATCAGCGGTTCTGGACGTGCATCCCTTCGGCTTCCAGGGCCTCGATGATGGCATGCAGATGGTCGCGGCCGGTCGTCTCGACGATGGTGACGATCTCGACGTCCCCCACCCTGATATCCGCAAAGGCTCTGCGGTGGCTGGTCTCCAGCACGTTGGCGCCCTGGTCTGCGAGGACGCGCGTGAGCCGCGCCAGCGACCCGGGACGATCGGGGGCGCGAACCCCGAGCCGCGCGACCCGCCCGTCGGCCTCGAGCCCGCGGTCGATGATGCGGGAGACGCGGTTCATGTCGATGTTGCCGCCCGACAGGACGAGCACGACGGGGGCCGCGTCTGGCACGGGTATCTTTCCGGCGAGGAGCGCGGCCACCCCGACCGCTCCGGCACCCTCGACGACGGTGCGGCCGCGCTCGAGCAGGACCAGGATCGCCGACGCGATCTCGTCTTCACTCACGGTCACGAGGTCGTCGACGTAGCGCTGCATGAGCGGAAAGGTCCGGTCACCGATCCGCTTGGTGGCGATGCCGTCCGCCAGCGTCGGGGCATGCTCGATCTTCACGACGTGGCCCGCTGCCCTCGACGCCGTGGCCGCCGGTACGGCCTCCGCCTCCACGCCCACGAGGCGGATGTTCGGACGCACGGCCTTGATGGCGATGCCGATGCCCGAGATCAGCCCGCCCCCGCCGACGGGGACGACGACGGTGGCGACGTCCGGTACGTCCTCCAGGATCTCGAGGCCGATCGTCCCCTGTCCCGCGATGACGACGTCGTCGTCGAACGCCGACACCATGATCGAGCCTTCGCGCCGCGCGATCTCGCGGGCGATCTCCGCGCTCTCGTCGAGGATGGTGCCGGAGAGCTCCACCCGGGCTCCGTACCTCCGCGTGTTGGCCACCTTCACCAGAGGGGCCGCGTCGGGCATGACGACCGTGACCGGAATGCCCAGGCGACCGCCATGGTAGGCGAGAGCCTGCGCGTGGTTTCCGGCGCTCGCGGTCACGGCACCCCGCCGGCGCTCGTCGTCGTCGAAGCGCGCCAGCTTGTTGAGGGCGCCCCGGTCCTTGAAGGAGCCGGTGTGCTGCTGGTTCTCGAGCTTGAAGTGGAGGCGGGCCGGGTTGAGATCGGAGAAGCCCGCCGCCGCGACACACGACGTCCGCACCACCGATCCGACGATGCGCTCGCGCGCCTCCTCGATGTCGGCCGGGGTCACCACCTTCCCGCTCACCGGCCCGGCCGCACCGGCACCGGCGCGGCGTCCACCAGTGGGCCCCGGATCCCGAGAGCCGACAGTTCCTCCTGGAGCGTGGGCAGCTCGGCCCCCACCTCCGACACGCTTTCGCGGATCGAGTCGGGAGTGGTCATGTCGTCCAGGCCCTCCTCGGCCACATGTTCGAAAGGATAGGAGATTCAAACGCTTTGACAGTCCAAAAGCTAAGGTAGGACGGGCATCGCGGCCGTACAAGAAAGGGGTGGGGAACGGGGTGGCGGGGTCGATCGTGGTGAGGGCGTGCTCTGGTCCCCCAGGTATGGTGTGTCCGGCAGGAGGATGGGCGAACCGGTCACTGGGATGCTTGGATGGGCGGGGAGGGACGGACGGGTCGCTTGGCAGGAGCCTCGGCGAGATCAGAACCCTCAGTCGTTCGGTCAGCCGTCGAACGGGCCTAGGAGCGACGGGTCGAACTCGAGCTCAGGTCCCGACTGGTCGAAATCGAACTCGGGGATCCGGGCGGCCTCGGTGGGGTCGGATCCGGGGGGCGAAGTCACCCTGCGGAGGGCCCCGTGCTGGGGAGACGGGGGGCGTTCGGCGCGAGCACTCGGTGATAACGGTGACGTACGAGCCTCGTCGAGCGCTTCTTCAGTGAACTCACCAGCCGGCAGCTAAAGCGCCTAGCCGTCTCGAGCGTCTCGGAGATCATCGCCGCCATCGAAGCCTATATCGGACCGCGTGTGGTGTTCAACCCGGCCCTGGCCCGGAAGCCGGGCGTGGACCATCGTTGGGGGTTCGCTCGGGCTTTCCGCCTCGCGCCCGACCCAACCTGAACGGATGGACTACCGAATGACGAACCGAGTCGCCTACGTCGCCCTGGCCATGGTCGGCGTCTTCTTTCTTGCCGGCTGCGGCCCCGACGCCGGCGAACCAGCCGACCTGGTGCTTACGGGAGGCAAGGTCGTGACCGTCGACGCGTCGCTCCCGGAGGGCGAGGCGGTGGCGGTGCGGGGAGGCCGGATCGCAGCCGTCGGCTCAGCCGAAGAGATCGCCGAGTGGATCGGGGCCGACACCGAGGTGATCGAGCTCGACGGCCGACTCGCGATGCCGGGATTCATCGAGGGGCATGCGCATTACATGCGGCTCGGCTCGTCCACACTCGAGCTGAACCTGAGCGACGCGTCGAGCTGGGACGAGATCGTCGCGCTCGTCGGGGCCGCGGCCGAAGAGGCCGAGCCCGGTGAGTTGATCACGGGTCACGGGTGGCACCAGGAGCGATGGACCCCGCGGCCGGAGCCGAATATCGACGGCTTGCCGTTCCACGCGAGCCTGAGCGCGGCGTCCCCGGACAATCCGGTGATCCTCAGCCATGCGAGCGGGCACGCCTCGTTCGCCAACGAGCACGCCATGCGGCTGTCCGGGATCGACGGGAACACGCCCGATCCTGCGGGTGGCCAGATCGTGCGGGATGCGTCCGGGAACGCGATCGGCGCCTTCCGCGAGACGGCTTCCAGCCTCCTGGCTCCCGCGCGCGAAGGGGCATCGGCGCCGGAGCCCCGTCGGGTCGCCCTGCTCGCGCAGGAGGAGGCGTTCGGCAACGGCATCACGTCCTTTCAGGATGCGGGCTCCGGCTTCGGGACGCTCGATCTCTGGCGGTCCATGGTCGACGACGGCAGCCTGAAGATCCGCCTCTACGCGATGATCCGCGCCGACAACGACGAGCTCGCGGCCAGGATGGCCGATTATCGGATGGTCGGGTACGGCGATCACGGCCTCACGGTCCGTGCGCTCAAGGTCTCCATCGACGGCGCGCTCGGCTCGCATGGCGCGTGGCTCTTGGAGCCGTACGACGATCTGCCGACCAGCACCGGTCTGAACACGGTGCCCCCCGAGGAGATCCGTGAGAAGGCCCGCTTGGCGCTTCAGCACGACTACCAGCTGAACGTGCATGCCATCGGGGACCGCGGGAACCGCGAGACGCTGGATATCTTCGAGGAGGCCTACGCATCGGCCGACGGGGAGGATCTCCGCTGGCGCGTGGAGCACGCGCAGCACTTGCACCCGGACGAGATCTCCCGCTTCGGCGCCCTCGGTGTGATCGCCTCGATGCAAGGTGTGCACGCGACTTCCGATGGGCCGTGGGTGGAGCCGAAGCTGGGCGCCCGGAGGACGGAGGAGGGCGCGTACGTGTGGCGCCGGCTGATGGATTCGGGGGCGGTCATCATGAACGGAACCGACGCCCCGGTCGAGGACGTGAGCCCGATCGCGAACTACTACTCGAGCGTCTCGCGGGTCATGGCCGACGGCGAGCGCTTCACACCGGAACAGCGCATGAGCCGGATGGAGGCCCTCGAGTCGTACACGATCAACGCGGCATTCGGGGCTTTCGAGGAAGACATCAAGGGTTCGCTGACGCCCGGCAAGCTCGCCGACATCGTCGTGTTGTCGCAGGATATCCTCACGGTGGACGAGGCGCTTATTCCGGAGACGTCGGTGGAGCTCACGATCGTCGGCGGCGAGGTCGTGTACGAGCGCCCCGCGAGGAACCGCTGAGATGATCGAAGGCACGGCCAGCAACCCGTTGGAAGACATCGTTGCCGTCATTCAAAGCGCGAAGGCGCGCGCCGTAGGCGTCGAGGGTCTCGATGGGCTGGAAGCCTTCATCGCCCGAGCGCTCCCCGACGCGAGCGAGGCGGAAGTCGAGGATGCGGCCCGACTGGCGCTCGAGATCATAGAATCGATCCCGGTGTTCCTGGCGAGAGCTCGTCAGGAGGCGGGCGAGCGCGGGCTCGATCAGGTCGTGCTCCCCCTGCTCGAGCGGGCCGAGCGCTACTTCCTGAAGCCCATCGATCTGATTCCGGAGATGACGCACGGACTGCCTGGGCTGCTCGACGATGCCTACCTGGTGATCCGGACGCTCCAGAGCCTCGACGGTGGATCCGAGCCGTTTCTCGACTGGAACATCGAGGCGCCCGTGCAGTTTCTCGACCGTGTGCTCGGTCCCTCGATGACAGACCGACTCGACGGGATCGCCGCCGAAGCCCTCGACGACGTCTCGGACCGGCTCGACGTGCTCTGGGACAACAGCGCCCACCGGGCCTGACGTTCGTTGCGTATCCTCGTCGTCGAAGACGACCGCAAGGTCGCCAGCTTTCTGGAGCAGGGGCTCCGTGAGGAGGGATACACGGTCGACGTCGCCCATGACGGCGAGGAAGGTCGTATGAAGGCGCACGTGTACGACTACGACCTCTTGCTCCTGGATGTCATGCTGCCCGGGGTCTCCGGCCTGGAAGTCGTACGGGACCTGCGTAAGCGGCAGAAACCCACGCCCGTCCTCGTGCTCACCGCGCGCGATGCCGAGGAGGACGTCGTCACCGGGCTCGATGCCGGCGCGGACGACTACCTCACGAAGCCATTCGGTTTCGACGAGCTGCTCGCCAGGGTGCGGGCCTTGCTGCGGCGGGGTGGATCCGCCCGGCCGGACCGGCTCATCTATGAGGACGTCGAGCTCGACCGCGTGAAGCACGAGGCATTCAGGTCCGGCTCGAAGCTCGATCTGACGCCCAAGGAGTTCCGGCTTCTCGAGTTCTTTCTGCTCAACCCGGAGCGAGTGGTCCGGCGCACCGAGCTACTCGAGAAGGTGTGGGATCTCACCTTCGACCCGATGAGCAACGTGGTCGACGTGCATGTGGGCCATTTGCGGCGTAAGCTGCGCCAGGGCTCGGCGGATCCGCTGCTTCAGACCGTGCGAGGCGTAGGGTACATGCTACAGGCGGAATCCAGGGGATGAGCCGCTCGTTCAGGTCCCAGCTGGCCTGGCGTGCCTCGCTGGTGATGGCTGCGGCGCTCCTGTCGATCTCGGCGGTGAGCGTCATGGCCCTCAAGGCGCTCCTCGATCGTCGCATCGACGCATCGGTGCTGAACGTCGCGTCCATTCAGGCCGCGTCGGTGACGGACGAGCCATCGGGTGCGATGCACTTCCATGAATGGCAGCTGACACCCGAGGAGGCGGTGTCCGTGCGCGACCTGATCCAGTACGCGCAGATCTGGCGCGCGGACGGCGTCAGCCTGCTCCGGAGTCAATACATGACGAGCGACCTGCCGCTCGATGCCGAGGCGCTCGCCGAGGCCTCGGACGGGGACATCGTATGGACGCGCGCCTCTTTCGAAGGGGTGCCGGTGCGTGTCCTCTACTACCCGCTCGATCGGTTCGGAGCCCTGCACGAGCGACACGTGCTGCAGGTGGCGGCTCCGCTGCGGAACCGGGATCAGCTGGTGCTACGGGTCACCTTGTTCCTGGCGGCCCTGACCCTGGTGGGGGTGGGCGCCACCTATGCCGGGGCGGGTTGGCTCGCCGGACGGGCGATGCGCCCCGTGCACGAGGTCATCGACCAGGCGGAAGACATCCGGGCGGGCTCCCTCGATCGACGCATCCATGCGTACGCTGATTTGAAGGAGTACCGCCGGCTCGTAGATGTGCTGAATACCATGCTCGCCCGTATCCAGGGCGCCTTCGAGGCTCAGCGGAACTTCACCGCGGACGCCAGTCACGAGCTCCGTTCCCCGCTCACCGCGATGCGGGGTGAGCTCGAGATCGCGCTTCGGCGCGAGAGGGATCCGGAGGAGTATCGCAGGGTGCTGGAAAGCACGCTCGAGGAGGTGGTGCGGTTGAGCCGGATCACCGAGGATCTCCTGATTCTCGCCCGCTCCGACGCGGGCGCGCTGCGGGGACATCCCGAACCGGTCGACATCGGGGGTGCGGCAAGGAGCATCGTCGGCCGGCTCGCACGGCAGGCCTCCGCGAAGGGAGTCGCGGTCGATCTTTCGGTGCTCGGCGACGTGACGGCCGAGGTCGACCCGGCGCTGGTCGGGCAGGTCGTCTGGAACCTCGTGGAGAACGCGCTGAGGTTCTCGGCGTCCGGCACGAACGTGCGGGTACGGGTCGAAGCTGCCCCCCCGGACGTGCGCCTCGTGGTGGACGACGATGGGCCGGGCTTCCCACCGGAGGAAGTCGATCACGTCTTCGACCGCTTCTTTCGGGTCGACCGGGCTCGCGCGCATACAGGGGGAATCGGACTCGGGCTCTCGATCGTCAAGGCCGTGGTCGAGGCCCATGGAGGGAGCGTACGAGCGGAGAACCGTGCGGGAGGAGGTGCACGCGTCACGGTGAGCTTCCCGAAGGTGCACCTCTTCACGGGAGCGCGTGGGCCCGTGGCGTCGGACTGAGTTTCGCTATGGATCCGATGCCCCCGAGGCCTTCTGCACGCCGCCGCTTCGAAGCGGCGTGGCGCGCGCTTCGCTCAAGGCGTCGACGCGTAATACTCCCGGCACTCCGGCTCGCGCCCGCGCACGACCCGTCTCCCTTCCAGCCCCGGGAAGTTGGAGGTGACGACGGTGCATTGTCCGTCATTTCCGTCACGATGGTAGTAGATCACGACCCAGTCGCGGGTACGACCGAGCTCGTGGGCGCGGTGCGTGTTTGAGAAGAGCGCCGTGATGTCCCATCCGCTTCGTTCCGTCTCGAGTAGGGAGAGCCAGCGTCGCCCCTCCGGGTTGAAGCGTCTGGGCGCGATGCGCGGGAGCGCGTCGGCCTCCGCCGCGCTCCGGTACGCCTCATCAATCTCGAGAAAGAGGGACACGGGGGGCTCGCGGCTCGGCGCTCGGCGCCCCGCGCGGCCGAGAATTCCGGCGAGCGCGTCACGAATCCCCTCGGCTCTCTTGCGGCCGATACCGTGCAGCTCCTCGAGCCGTCCGTCGTGGGCCGTACGCTCCATGTCCTCGAGCGTGTGCACGCCCAGCTCGTCGTGGATGCGCGAGGCGAGCGTCGGCCCTACACCCGGAAGTCGCTGGAACGCCAACTCCGGAGAGGCCTCCTCTTCGAGTCGCTCGACGAGACGTGAATTCCCGGTCTCGAGAAGCTCCTCGATCACTGCCGAGATGCCTTCTCCGACGCCGGGGATCTCACGAAGCGCGGGGCGCCCCCCCTCCTCGTGGAGGCGCCAGGCCGCTCGGTCGAGCGCGCGGATCTCCCGGGCGGCGGCCCGGTAGCTTCCTACCCGAAAAGGGTTGGCCTCACGCAGCTCCAGAAGCTCGGCAATCCGCTCGAGCACGTCCGCGAGATCGTCGTTCGAGATGTACGAGTGATCCTCAGCCACCTGTTCCCGCCGTGTCGTCGTCCGTCCGCTCGACCTCGATGGAACAATGTCCGACCACCGCCGCGATGGCTCCGATCGCGGCCCAGACCGGCAGGAGAAGTGCTCCCGCCACGCCGAGCGTCACCGGAAATTCGATGAGCGTGCGGCCGTCCTCGTTCCGAGTGCCGCCTTCGTTCCGGCCGGTTGTCCTGTC
>JBBDSN010000072.1:0-7674 GCA_040904885.1 Gemmatimonadota bacterium
CCCGCCCCTTCGGCGGCGCCATCGGATCTCTGGACGAAGTTCTACAAAGAGGTCCAGCACCCCGAGTACCCGGTGCGGGAGAACGATACGGTCGAGCCGATGGACAAGATGCGCCGACTCACCGCCGAGCACATGGTGCTCGCGAAGCGCGTCACGCCGCACGTCCATTCATTCATCGAGATCGATTTCTCTGCGATCGACAAGGTGCGTGCCGCGAACAAGCCCAAGTGGAAGCAGCAGGGCGCGCGGGTCAGCTATACGGCGATCGTCGCCTGGGCGGTTTCGCGTGTGCTGCGCGAATTCCCGATGGTCAACGCTGCCGTGTCCGGGAACAACATCATCTACCGGGGTAGCGTGAGCCTCGGCATGGCCGTGGACCTCAATCCTGGCCTGATCGTTCCGGTGGTGCGTGACGCCGATCATCTCAGCCTGGTCGGGATCGGCAACAAGATCGTCGACCTGGCAGAGCGTGCTCGTGACAAGAAACTCATGCCCGAGGAGATCCAGGGCGCGACGTTCTCGATTACCAACCCGGGTGTCATGGGCACCCTGGCCGGATTGCCGGTGATCCCAAAGGGGACCTCGGCCATTCTCGGGACGGGCGCCATCGAGAAGCGGGTCGTGGTCGTGGAAGATCCGGAGACCGGGACCGACGCGATGGCGATCCGGAAACGTGCGATCTTCACGCTCGGTTACGATCACCGGGTCGTGGACGGGGCCGACGCAGCGCGTTTCCTGATGCGACTCAAGGAAACCCTCGAGGACTTCCCCGAGGACGCGTGACCGAGTGGCAGGACCCGAAGCCGAGCCCTCGGAGCCATGCGGCTCCGGGGGCTTCGGCGTTGGGGACGCTGGAGGGACGCATATGAGGGACGAGGCGAGGTCGCTCGCGGTCCACAGGCTCGACGCCATGCCGTACGAGGCGGCGCTGGAAGTGCAGGCCGAGGCCGTCGCGGCACGCCGGGCGGGGCGTATTCCCGACACGCTCTTCCTGGTGGAGCACCCGCATGTCATCACGCTCGGGTCGAGCGCACGGGAGGCGCACGTGCTCGCGGACGCGGACGAAAGAGCACGCCGCGGCATCGGGCTCTTCGAGACGGGGCGGGGGGGTGACGTCACCTACCACGGTCCGGGGCAGCTCGTCGCCTATCCGATCCTGGACCTCAAGCCGGACCGGAAGGACCTCCACGGCTATCTCAGGGACCTGGAGTCGGTCGTCATGGAGGTCGTGGAGCGCTACGGGGTCCAGGCGGAGCGCAGCGACGGCCAGACGGGCGTGTGGACCCGGGGTGGCAAGATCGCGGCGATCGGGGTGCGCGTCTCGTCTGGATGGATCACGTCGCACGGGTTGGCGCTCAATGTGGCGACCGATCTTTCGTACTTCGACACGATCGTCCCGTGCGGGATCGCGGACCGGGACGTCACGTCGCTCGCTCGTGAGGTCGGCAAGGACGTCGGCATCGACGAAGTGGCCGACGTGCTCGTCGAGGTGTTCGCGGCCCACTTCGGGCGGGCGCTGGCCAAGCGGTGATGGCGGCCGGGGTCAGCTCCCGCCGAAGCGCTCGCTCGGCGGCGTGAACTCCATGTAGTCGAGGTACCGGCCGCGCTCGCGCTCGGAGTCGAGCCACTCCGAGAAGCCCGACGCCACGAGTCCCTCGCTGTGCCCCGCTTCCTTCGCGGCCGTGGTCGCGAGGTGGTTCGCGTACTCATTCTCGGGATGTCCCGCGTGGCCCCGGACCCACTCGGGCCGTAACTCGTGCCGCTGGAGGAGTCCGTCGAGCTCCTGCCACAGCTCCAGGTTTTCGATGGGCCCACTTTTTCGCTTCCACCCGCGTCGCTTCCAGCCGGGCAGCCACTCCTTGATGCCCTTCACCAGGTACTGGCTGTCGGACACGAACCGAACGACGCAGGGCTTCCGCAGCGCCCGGAGAAGGTCGATCGCGCTCCGGATCGCCATGCGGTTGTTGGTCGTGTCCGGCTCGGAAAGCCAGTAGTCGCGTCGCTCCCACGCCCCTCCGCGCCAGATCTCGACCAGCCCTCCCGCACCTCCGGGGTTCGCGCGTTCCTTGAACTGGTTTCCGAGGCAGGACTCGTCGGCGTGTACGTACAGGGTGTCCAAGGCGGCATCGGGTTGCGGGGCGACGTTGCGGGGGAATGGGACCGCGTCGGCCCCGGCGTTGGCAACCTAACCGGCGGTCGCGGTGGAAGGGAGCCTTCGGCGCTCCCCGGCTTGACCGGGCGTGCAGCCTCGGTAGCTTTCCCGCGACCCAACCGCACTTGCCGAACCTCGGGGTTCAAGGACGTTCGCGTGGAATCTTCCGCCTATCTGCTCCTCGAAGACGGACGCCGCTTCGACGGCGTGGCCGTCGGCACCGTAGATGTCGCGATCGGGGAGGTCGTGTTCAACACCTGCATGACCGGTTACCAGGAGGTCCTCACGGACCCCTCCTATACCGGCCAACTGGTGACGATGACGAGCCCCATGATCGGCAACTATGGCGTGAATTCCGTCGATCGGGAGTCGAAGGGGCCGCGCGTCTCGGGCTTCATCGTGCGCGAGGCCTCGCGCCTCGACTCGAACTGGCGCTCGGAGGGCGGGATCGGCGCCTATCTGGAACAGCACGGGGTCGCGGGGATCGCCGATATCGACACCCGTGCCCTGACGCGCCACATCCGGGCGCACGGGGCCATGCGTGGGGCCATCGCCGGCGCCGACGTGTCCGAGGACGAGCTGCTTCGCCGGGTCCGGGCCCATCCGGTCATGGAGGGGCTCGAGCTCGCGTCGGGCGTATCGACCGAGACCGGCTACGAGATTCCGGCCGTGGGCCCGCAACGCTACCACGTCCTGGCGTACGACTTCGGCGTGAAGGCGCATTCTCCGAAGCTTCTGGCGGAGCGTGGCTGCAAGGTGAGTGTGATCCCGGCCGCTACGTCGGTGGAGGACGTCCTCGCCGCAAAGCCCGACGGGCTCTTCGTCTCGAACGGGCCGGGAGACCCGGCGGCCGTGGGGCAGGCGAAGGAAGCGATCTTGGCTCTTGCCGGGGCGGGCGTACCGGTGTTCGGCATCTGTCTCGGACACCAGCTCATCGCCCGTGCGTTCGGCGCTGAAACGTACAAGCTTCCGTTCGGACACCATGGCGGAAACCATCCGGTGAAGAACCTCGAGCAGGGCACGGTCGAGATCACGTCGCAGAACCACGGATTCGCCGTGCGAAGTGACGGAGAAGGGCGGATTCCGGGCGCGCCCGACCTTCGACTCACCCACGTGAACCTGTACGACGGCACCGTCGAGGGCGTGGAGCACACACGCTTTCCCGTGTTCGCCGTGCAGTACCATCCGGAGGCCGCGCCGGGTCCCCACGACAGCCGATACCTGTTCGACCGCTTCGTCTCGGCCATGGAGCGCCGCACCGACCCCGCCGCCTCGTAGGAAAGCCGTGACTTTGGAGGCCCGCTGGAACCCGAGGCCGTGGCATTCACGAGGAGACGCGCCGGACCGGTGCAGAGCTTCCCCTGGCGCCGTGAGCGCAAGTCCCTACCGCGCAACGACTCCGGGAGTCTTGCGGATGGTTGGGGGGCTCGTTACCCTGCGACGCCTGTCCGGCCTATGGACGGGCTCCTTTCGTATCTGAGAAAACCCGCTCTGGAGGGTGCATGACGAAGGCGGACCTGGTCGAGCAGGTGGCCGACGCGATCGGCCCCGGGATCACCAAGAAGGACTGCGCGCTTGTCGTCGACGGCTTCCTCAACGCGGTCAAGCTCGCGCTCGCACAGGGCGAGAACATCGAGATCCGCGGCTTCGGGACCTTCAAGGTCCGCAAGCGGAAGACCCGGATGGCCCGGAATCCCCGCACGGGAGAATCGGTCGAGGTTCCCTCCCGATCCGTGCCGGTCTTCAAGCCTTCCAAGCACCTGCGAGCCAAAGTGGAGAAGCTCGACAAGCCGGCTCGGTGAGCCACCCGTGGGCAGGGGCCCACGTACGCACCTAACGGATCCACCCGAGAGAGCGTCTGAATATCGGTGAGTGATGATGGGTGGGTCGATGGGGAGATTCCCGACGCGGAGTTGGTAAAGCGTGCACGAACAGGTGATGATGTCGCGCTCGGCCTTCTGCTACGACGGCATCATGCGGGGGCGTACCGCCTCGCGGTGTCGTTCATGCAGGACCGGGACGCCGCGGAGGACGTGGTCCAGGACGCGTTCGTGAAGGCGCTGCGCGCGTTGGACGGTTTCCGGGGCGATGCGGCCTTTCGGACCTGGGTGCTTCGTATCACGGCCAACGAGGCCAAGGGCGCCCTGCGGACATCCGGTCGACGGCGGGAGTCTTCGATCGAGGCCGCGGGCGATGTCGCGAGTCCCGATCTCGATCCGGCCGCTGCCACGGCGTTGAGCGACGAAGCCGAGCGGGCGCGGACCCTGCTGGGTCTCCTCCCCGAGAAGCAGAGGCTTTCGGTGTCGCTCCGCGCGGAGGAAGGGCTGAGCTTTCGGGAGATCGGAGAGATCACGGGCTCGAGCGAGGGTGCGGCCCGAGTCAATTACTTCCATGGCATCCGTCGCCTGAGGGAGTTGATGGAATGAACACGATCCACTGTGATGTGATCAGGGAGTCGATCCCCGATGTCGTGCGGCCCCACGTGGCGCCGGACGCGCTGCGGCGCGTCGAGGCCCACGCCGCGACGTGCGAGGCATGCCGGGCGGAGTTGGCGCTCGTGCGCATGCTGCATGGGTCCCGCCCCGAGCCCAGGCCCGAGCTCTTGATCCGGCTCCAGCAGAGCCTGAGCTTCGATCGCCAGGCGGTGCACCGGCCCTGGTGGGGACTCACGGCGGCGGCGGTCGCCGCCCTCGCCCTGGGCATCGGCTTCTCGTCGGGGAGCGGCATCGATGTCGTGGCCCCGGCGTTCGCGCTCGAGGTCGAGGAGGGCGGACCCTGGGACTCGGAGGACGGGCTGGTCGCGGGTGGCCTCGTGTTCGACGAGCTGTCGGATGACGCGTTGGCGCGCCTGCTCGACGACCTCGTTGCCGACGCGGGAGGATCGTGACATGGCGGTGAGATCGACCGTTCTCGTGCTGGCACTGGTCGCGTCGTCGCTGGCGTCGGCTCCGCTCGAGGCCCAGCGAACCTCCGGATCACGATCCGGAGACGACCGGAGTCGCCTCGAAGAGCGGATCCGTGCGCACGTTGGAGACATCATCCGCCATCGTCTCGGCCTCAACGACGCAGAGGAGGCCCGTTTGTCGGAAATCGTGGAGGAGTATGAGCAACGTCGGAGGGAGCTCGTGTCCAGCGAACACGAGACCCGCGAGGAGATCGAGCGGCGCCTGGAAGCCGGTACCATGAACGACGCTGTCGCCGCCGCGCTCATCGCGCGCATGTTCGAGTTGCGCGAGCAGGGTGCGGCACTCTACCGCGAGGAGCTGTCGCGGCTGCAGGAGGTGCTCACCCCGACCCAGGTGCTGCAGCTGTATCAGCTGAGGGTCGAGCTCGGGCGGAAAATTCGTGCGATCCGGGGGAGCCGCGACGACGACGGCGACAGGAGGCGAAATCGCCCGCCGGGACCCGGTGGGGGCGGGGACGCTTTGGAACGTTGACCCGGCCCCGGGTGTTGCTCACTCATGTAGGACACTCCGGCCCCCGAGCCAAAGTCCCCGACCGATGTCCGTATCCGTTCGAACTCTCTTCTTCGCTGCGTACCGCGATCTCCTCGGCACGTCAGCATTGGACGTGGCCCTGGAGGGTCAGCCGACCGTCGCCGACCTGGTGCGGAATTTGAGAGCCCGAGGAGCGCCTTTCGATGCCTTGCCCGAGCAGCCCGCGGTCGCGGTCAATCGCACCTACGCCGAGTCTTCCGAGCTGCTTTCTTCCGGCGACGAGGTGGCATTCATTCCACCGGTCGCGGGGGGCTGAGGCATGATCCACGCATCCGTGCAGACCAGTCCGATCGTGCCCGAGACCGTCCTTGCCCAGGTCGGGTCCGACCAAGACGGGGCGGTGCTGCTCTTTCTGGGCATGGTGCGGAACCATGCGGACGGACGGGCCGTGCGGGGCATGTACTACGATGCGTACGAGGCGATGGCGGTGCCCGTGCTTCGGGAGATCGCGACCGAGGCTTCGGCGCGTCTCGGCTCGGACCGTGTCGCGGTCGCGCACCGGACCGGCGATCTCGCCATCGGTGACATCAGCGTGGCCATCGCGGTGTCGAGTCCGCATCGGGCCGAAGCGTATGAGGCGTCGCGTTACGTCATCGAAGAGATCAAGAAGCGCCTGCCCGTCTGGAAGCGAGAGCACTACGTCGATGGCGAGGAGGCGTGGGTCGAGGGAACCGTCCCTCCGGGCGGGGGCGCGCCCCCGCATCGGGCGTCGCCCGAGGCGAAGACCGACATCGCCGCCGCGGCACGGGGGGGTACGCCATGATCGACCAGTTCGGTCGGCGCGTCGAGTATCTTCGGATCTCGGTGACGGACAAGTGCAACCTCCGGTGCGTCTACTGCATGCCGATGGAGGGCCTCCCGTGGCTCAAGCGTGAGGCGTTGCTGAGCTACGAGGAGATCGAGCGCGTCGTGCGCATCATGGCCGGGATGGGGCTGCGCCGGGTCCGGATCACCGGCGGCGAGCCCCTCGTGCGGCGTGATCTGCCCGAGCTCGCGGCCATGCTGTCGAAGGTGCCGGAGATCGACGACCTCTCGCTGTCGACGAACGCGGTGCTCCTCGCCGAGCATGCGGACGCCCTGCGCGCGGCCGGTGTCCATCGGCTGAACGTCTCGCTCGATTCGCTTCGTCCGGAACGGGTCGACGCGATCGCGCGCCGTCCCGGCTCGTATCCGAAGATCATGGAGGGGCTGGAGGCGGCCGAGGAAGCCGGTTTCACACCCATCAAGATCAACGTGGTGCTCATCCGGGGACAGAACGACGACGAAATCGAGGACTTCGCGGAAATCACGCGCGAGCGCCCCTGGCACGTCCGATTCATCGAGATGATGCCCACGGGAGCGAATCTCGACCTCAGTGCCGGTGGCTTCGTCTCATGCGCGGAGGCGCTCCGGCGGGTGAGAGCCATCGATGCGCTCGAGCCCGTCGAGGGTCCTTTCGGGAACGGTCCGGCCCGTTATCACCGGTTCCCGGGTGCGCCGGGCACCGTTGGCGTGATCACGCCGATGAGCCACAACTACTGCGACCGGTGCAACCGCATGCGGCTCACCGCCGACGGGCAGCTCCGCCCCTGCCTCTTCGGCTCGTTGCAGACCAATCTGCGCGACCCGCTCCGGGCGGGAGAGGACCTCCGGCCCCTCATCGAACAGACCCTCCAGGTAAAGCCCGAGCGGCACCACCTCGTGCAGGGGAGCGCCGCGGGGTCGGGCGGGCTCGTGGCGCTTTCACAAACCGGGGGGTAGCGCGGCGCTTGACGGATCCAGCCGTTGTTGTGAGAATGGGTGCATGAGCATTTCGTGCGGCAACTCGAATTCGAATATGAATCGCAATCCCAATCGGGACTGCGACCGCGGACTCGCGTAGCCGAACGATTTCGGAGCGATGAGACGGCCGCGGTCCCCGAGAGGGATCGCGGCCGTTTCGCGTTGGTGGGAGCGTGTCGTACGGCGGGGGTCGACGGCACGACTCCACCATCGTTTGGGGTGTAGCTCAACCGGCAGAGCGCCTGGCTGTTAACCAGGAGGTTG
>JBBDSN010000073.1:0-7667 GCA_040904885.1 Gemmatimonadota bacterium
AACCGCATGTCCTCTCCGGATCTCAGTCGAAAGGAGCTCTACCGGTACGCGCGGCACCTCTCCTTGCCGGAGGTCGGCATGGAAGGCCAACTCCGGCTCAAGCAGGGACGTGTGCTCTGCGTCGGGGCGGGGGGGCTCGGCTCGCCCCTCGCGCTGTATCTGGCCGCCGCCGGCGTGGGCACCCTCGGGCTGGTCGATTTCGACACCGTGGACGAGAGCAACCTGCAGCGGCAGATCCTCCACGGTACGTCCGACGTCGGACGTTCCAAGCTCGACAGCGCCCAGGACCGGCTACGGGAGGTGAACCCGTACGTGAACGTCGAGCGGCACGAGACCCGGCTCACGTCCGAGAACGCGCTCGACATCCTGCAACCTTACGACGTCGTCGTGGACGGGACGGACAACTTCCCGACCCGCTACCTCGTGAACGACGCGTGCGTGCTGCTCGGGAAGCCGAACGTGTACGGCTCGATCTTCCGGTGGGAAGGTCAGGTGTCCGTCTTCGCGACCCAGGGTGGGCCGTGCTACCGGTGCTTGTTTCGTGAGCCGCCGCCGCCGGGGCTGGTTCCGAACTGCGCCGAAGGAGGGGTTCTCGGCGTTCTTCCGGGGATGATCGGGAGCACCCAGGCGACCGAAGTGGTGAAGCTTTTGCTCGGGGTCGGCCGCTCGCTCGTCGGGCGCCTGCTCATCCTCGATGCGCTCGACATGAGCTGGCGCGAGGTGTCGCTACGGCGCAACCCGGAGTGTCCGGTGTGCGGGGATGAGCCGACGCAGACCGGGCTCATCGACTACGAGATCTTCTGCGGGATGGGTGGCGCCGCGAGCGAGGGCGACCCGGCAGTCGCCGCGGACGGCGCCTCACGGGTGGGCGTCATCAGCTCGAATGCGCTGCGCGAGCGCCTGGATGGCGACGAAGCGCCCTTCCTGCTGGACGTGCGCGAGGACTGGGAGTGGTCCGTGGGTAACCTCGGCGACCGCGGTGCTCGGCTGGTCCCGCTCGGTGAGCTCGAGGGCCGCCTCGCGGAGATCCCCCGTGACCGACCGGTCGTCGTGTACTGCAAATCCGGACAGAGAAGTGAGCGGGCGGCGAGGTTTCTGCTCGAGCGCGGATTCCCCGATGTCGTCAACCTCGAAGGCGGCCTCGTCGCGTGGGCCGAGCGCTTCGCGCCCGACCTGCCCGTCGCGTGACGGACCGGCTCTTGGCCCACCCCCGCGTCGTCGTCGTCGGAGCAGGCTTCGGAGGGCTCTGGTGTGCGCGAACGCTCGCCAACGAGCCCGTCGACGTGACGCTGCTCGACCGGAGGAACTACCACACGTTCTTCCCGCTGCTCTATCAGGTCGCAGCCGCCGAGCTCGTGCCGACGGACATCGCGTACCCGGTGCGCTCCATCTTCCGCAAGGCCCGGAACGTCGAGGTACGCATGGCGGAAGTGACGGAGATCGACCTCGAGAACCGCGAAGTGCGCACGCACGATGGAGCGCTCCCCTACGACGTGCTCGTGCTTGCGCCCGGAAGCGAGCCGAACTTCTTCGGCGTGGAGGGCGCCGATCGGCATGCCTTTCCGCTTCGTTGGATGGACGACGCCATCCCCCTCCGGCACCACGTCCTGAGTCGGTTCGAGGCGGCGGCGACACGGCGTGGCGACGCGAGGCGGCGGGCGCTCACCTTCGTGGTCGTCGGGGGTGGGCCGACGGGGGTCGAGTTCGCGGGAGCCCTGTCCGAGTTGCTCCACGGCCCGCTTCTGCGGGACTTCCCGACCATCGATCGCGCGGAGGTCCGGATCGAGCTCGTCGAAGCCGGCCCCGGGGTGCTCGCCGGGATGCCTTCCGAGTTGGCCGAGTACGCGCTGGAACGGTTGAAGCGGAGAAACGTCGCCGTGAGGCTCGGGACGGCGGTCGAGGGGGTGGGAGCGACCGAGGTGCTGTTGGCGGGTGGCGGTCGTCTGGAGACGGAGACCGTCGTCTGGACGGCGGGCGTGCAGGGCGATCCACGGGTGGCCTCCTGGGGCCTTCCCGTCGGCCGGGGCGGACGGGTGCCCGTGACGGACGCGTTGACGGTCGAAGGCCGTCCCGAGGTGTACGTGATCGGGGATCTCGCGCTCGTGGAGGAGCAAGGGACGCCTCTTCCCCAGGTGGCGCAGGTCGCCATCCAACAGGGGCGGCATGCCGCCGGGAATATCCTGCGTGCCGCTCGCGGCGAGGCTCCCGTCAGCTTCCGCTACAAGGACCTCGGCATGCTCGCGGTCATCGGCCGTAGCGCGGCGGTCGCCCATGTCTTCGGGCGGGCGTTCCGGGGGTTCACCGCGTGGGTCCTCTGGCTCGGTATCCACATCGCCTGGCTGATCGGCTTCCGGAACCGGGCGCTGGTGCTCGTGAACTGGGCATGGAACTACGTTTCCTTTCGGAGGGCCGTGCGACTCATTCTGCCCACCGTCACCGTCGAGCGTCCGCGCGGAGACGGCTCGGACGAGAAGGAAGTGCCATGAGGGTCAAGAAGATTCCCTGGGTGTTCGCAGTGCTCGCGTGGGCCGGATCCTCGTCGGGTGCGGCCGCTCAGGTGGATTGTCTCGCTCAGTCGGGGCCCGACGCGGAGGCAGGCTGGACCGCGTACGCTTCGAACGACATGATGACGGCGCGTGCGCGCTTCGAGGCCGCGCTGGAGCTGTGTCCGTCCGACCACTACGCACGAACCGGGCTCGCGTATGTGGCGCTCCGGGCGGACGACCTCGACGAGGCGCACACGCTCTGGAGCGTGGTGGTCGAGGCCGAGCCCGACAACGTGGACGCGCTGACGGGTCTGGGGCTGGTGGCGTGGCGGCGAGCCGACCTCGAGGCTGCCGAGGCGGCGTTCGAGCGGGTCGTGGCGATCGTGCCGGGTCACGCGACGGCACTCCAGTACCTGGAGCTCATCGGTGGTCCTGCGCTCGGACCCGAGCCCGAGCGGCCTCCGCTCGTGCTGGCCGACACGCTCGCCTATCCCGCGAGGACCGTCGGCGATCGCTTCGAGGTCCGTACCGAGGCCGGCTGGAGGCCGTTCTACATCAAGGGCGTGAACCTGGGCGCGGCCCTTCCCGGGCGGTATGCGAGCCAGTTCCCCGATTCGGCGACGTACGCGCGATGGCTCCGGGGGATGGCCGACATGAACGCCAACGCGGTCCGCCTGTATACCATTCATCCGCCGGCGTTCTACGAGGCGCTACTCGACTGGAACGTCGAGAACCCGGACCGCGCGCTCTGGTTGATCCACGGGGCGTGGACGGGGCTCCCGACCGACCACGACTTCGGGGGCGATCCCTACGAAGCCGACTTCTTCGCCGAGATGCGACGAGTCGTGGACGTCCTGCACGGACGGGCGGGCGTGGCCTACCGCCCGGGCAACGCGTGGGGGCACTACACCGCCGACGTATCGCAGTGGACGCTCGCCTATATTCTGGGCCGGGAGTGGGAGCCTTTCAGCGCGCTCGCGTACGATTCCATCCGGGGCGGGGAGGCGGGCTTCGAGGGGCGCTACGTGCAGGTCGAGGGCGGCAACGCGATGGACGCGTGGATGGCGAAGGCGGTCGAGGAGATCGTGGCGTACGAGACCGAGACGTACCGGACGCAGCGGCCGGTCGCCTATACCAACTGGCCGACGCTCGACCCGCTCGAGCATCCCTCCGAAACCACCGCCGACCAGGAGATGGCCATCCGGCGCGCCCTCGGTGAGACGCCGGCGGTCCGGCCGCGCGAATACGAGAACGACGCCATCTCGCTGGACGCGACCCTCGTCCGCCCCACGGAGCTCTTCCCGGCCGGCTACTTCGCCTCCTACCACGCATACCCGTACTACCCGGACTTCATGATCCTCTCGGAGCGATACGCCGGGGCCGAATCGACCATGGGACCGTCGAACTACTTCGGATATCTGCGGGATCTCAAGGCGCATCACGGCGACATGCCGGTGGTGATCTCCGAGTACGGGGTGCCGGCGTCGTTGGGGAACGCGCACCTGCAGCCGCAGGGGCGGCACCACGGTGGGCTCACCGAAGCGGAGATGGCCGAGGCCAACCGCCGCCTCACCCTGGAGCTCGCCGAGGCGGGGATGGCGGGCGGCGCCCTCTTCGCGTGGATCGACGAGTGGTTCAAGCAGAACTGGGTCGCGCTCGAGTTCGAGCTCCCGCAGGACAGGAACCGGCTCTGGTACAACCGACTCGACGCCGAGCAGCACTACGGCATGTGGGCGATCGAGGCGGAGCCACCCTTCGAAGGCGCGTCGCTGGACGAGCGACTCGGAGCTTGGCGGGCCATCGAGCCCCTCTACGGCACCCCGGATCTCACGGTGCGGGCCACGCACGACGCCGCCTATCTGTGGCTTCTGGTGGAGGCCCCTGGCGCGGCGGGCGCGGATACGACGCTCGTCGGCTTCGATGTCATTCGGCCGGATGCCGGGGACTTCCGCTGGCCGGGCCGGGCCGGCCAGCGTCTTCCGGTTGGTCTGGAGTTCGTGCTGCGGGCCACCCGGAACGAGGTGCGGGTCCTGGCGGATCCGCCGTCGAACCCGTTCCGCCTGGTCGAGGTCGGGCAGGACGCCGACGGCCTGACGGGCACGCGGGTCGCGTTCGACGACCCGCCCCCGGGGCTCTTCCACGCGCGGGTCGAGCAGCGGTTCAACCTCCCCTATTACACCGAGCCGAACGAGGACGGCCGCTTCGACTCGCTGAAGGTGGTCGTCAACCGCAGGCGGTTCGCGAGCGACTCCACGGAGTTTCTCGCGGCGGGTTATGATCGGGGGATTTTGCCGGAGGGGCAGGCTCCGGACGGCTTCTGGGAACGGAGCGCGGACGGGTCGGTGCTCGAGGTCCGTATTCCGTGGCTCCTGATCAACGTGACCGACCCGTCGAGCCGGACGGTCCTGCAGGGTCCCGGCGAGGCGAACGCACGAGGCGCGACGCGCGGTCCGGAGGGTCGCTGGCGGCTCGGCCCGGGTGTGACTGCCTGGCCCGACTCCGTCTTCGGAGCCTTCGGCACGGAGCAGATCACGGACATCGGTATCGTGGCCTCCATCCGCGGTGCGGGGGGCGAGCGCAGCGTGCCCGCCGCGGGCGCACCGGCGGCTCGGTTCGGCTGGCCCACCTGGGAGGAGCCCGATTGGGTCGAGCGTCGACGGCCGGTCTACGACGTCATGGGCGAGGTCTTCCGGGCGTTGGAGCCGTACGGCTCGGGCCCGGCCATTCCGCCGCCTGCGCCCGGGGTCCCGGATACCCTGCATGACGCTGC
Organism: Gemmatimonadota bacterium; assembly: GCA_040904885.1. GTDB lineage: Bacteria > Gemmatimonadota > Gemmatimonadetes > Longimicrobiales > Gaopeijiaceae > JAWLHJ01. The sequence goes on from JBBDSN010000073.1 coordinate 5,257, forward strand.
GGCCGCCGCCTGGTCGGAAGGAGATACGGAGACGGCGATGGAGTTCTACGAGCGGATCCTCCTCGCCGACCCGGCGGACGGGGTCGCGCTCCACCGGACCGCGCTCATGCATGCCTGGGAGGAGCGCTACGAAGAAGCGCTGACCCGTTTCGACCGTCTGATCTCGGCGGCCCCCGGGAACCTGGATGCCCGGGTGGACCGGGCCCGGGTGCTGGCATGGTCGGACGACACGACGGCGGCGCTCGCCGCGTTGGACGAGGTGCTCGCCGACCATCCCGGACACGCGCCGGCGCTCGAGGCACGCGCGCTCTTCGAGGCCTGGGCGGGCCGCTACGATGAATCCCTCGAGAGCTACTCGCGCCTCTTGGCCATCGCACCGGACAACGTGGAGGCCCGAAGGCAACAGGCCCAGGTGCTGGCCTGGGCTTCCGACTTCGGGACGTCCGTCGCCGTCTACGACTCCCTGTTGGCCGACGATCCCGACGACCTCGACGCCCGACTCGGACGCGCCCGGGCTCTGGCCTTCTCGGACCGGCTGAGCGAGTCGACCGCCGAATACGACCGTGTGCTGGCCCGGGCGCCGGACGAGCCGCGGGCGCTCGTGGGCAAGGGGCGCACGCTCGGGTGGGCCGGACGTCTGGTGGAGGGCGAGTCGGTGCTTCGCCGCGCAGTGAGCTTGGACGGGGCCGACACCGACGGCGCCGACGCGTGGGTCGCGCTGGGCCAGAACCTGCGTTGGCAAGGCAGGAACGCCGCCGCGCTCGCCGCGCTGGAGCGTGCCGTGGAGGTGGACCCGACGCACGGGGAAGGGCGGGAGCAGCTCCGGTCGCTGCGGAGCGTGTTCTCCACGAGCGCCTGGCCGTCGCTCGCGTTCGAGTCGGACTCCGACGGGAACCGCATGCGGACCGCGGCCCTGGCCACCAGCTGGTACGCGACGCCCCGGTGGCGTTTGCGGGCGGACCTGTACGAGAAGGGGCTCAGCCAGAACACGCTGGAACGGTCGTCGCTCGGGGTCACGGTCTCGGCCACGTACGTCGTCGAGCCGGGTTGGACCCTGGCGGGCGCTGTCGGGGGCACACGAGCGGACGGACCGGCCGGGAGCGCGAGAGTCTCCGGTCAGGCTTCGGTCACGACGCCCGGCCGGCACCCCTACGGCGCGACGATCGCGGTGCAGACCGGCGTGCTCGACGCGACCGCCGCGCTCGCGACGAACGGGGTCCGCATGACCGAGACGAGCCTCACGGGTCGCTGGCAGGCGTCCCCCGCGTGGCGTCTCGACGCGAATGGGGGCCGGGCTTCGTTCGAAGGAACGGAGCGCAACACACGCACCCACGGCGCGCTGTCGGTGTCCCGAACGCTCGGCGCAGGCTTCACGCTCGGCGTTGCGGCGCGGGCCTTCACGTACGAGAAGGACTTGCAGGACGGCTACTTCGACCCCGACTTCTACGGAATCGCCGAGTTCACGGGCCGGTGGTTGGGGCGGGCGGGCGACTGGAGCCTTTTGCTCGAGCTCGCTCCCGGCACGCAACAGGTGACACGGGACGGTGATCCTTCGGCAACCGTGCGCACTTCGGCCCGCGTCGCATACGATGTGGCACCCGGACGGGAGGTTTCTCTCTCCGGCGGGTATTCATCCACGGGTCTGCAGAGCTTCTCGACCGGCGACAGCGACTACCGCTACACGGCTCTGATCCTTTCGGCGGGCTGGAGGCTCTGAGCCGCCCGACCGTTCGGCAGGCTGTGGGTTCTGGGGAAGCGGTCCCAGGGTAGTCCGGAAATCCTTGCAGCAGAGGCCCCGCCGGTGACAGTTTTTTCAAGCCCCCCCTTCATCCATTCGAGGACCGAAATTATGCGACGTATCATGTGGGTTGCCGCCTGCGCGGCTTTTCTGCTCCCCTCCGCGGCGGAGGCGCAGTTCCCGAGAATCATGGCGGGCGGGGGCCTGAGCACGCCGACCAGCGATTTCAGCGATGACGCCAAGGTGGGCTACCACGGGCGCGTGGGGCTCCAGATGGGCGTCCCCACATCGCCGCTCGCGGGCCGGCTCGAGGGCGAGTATCACGCTTTCGGCGAGAGTGACGCCGGTTCCAAGACGAAGGTCCTGAACGGGGCGCTCAGCGCGGTTCTCTCGCTCGATGGTGTGGGAATCACCCCATACTTCCTGGCGGGCATCGGTCGCTACCGGGTCGATACCGAAGTCGGGGCGGTCGATCCCGACCCCGTGACGGAAACCGGATTCCACGGAGGCTTCGGGGTGAACATCGGCGCGCTCGGGTTCGGCGGCTTCGCCGAATTCCGGGTCGTTCAGATCAACACCGATGTCTACAAGACGCGGTACTTCCCCATCAGCGTGGGGTTCAGGCTGTAGCGTGACGGACCGCCGCGCGGACCGGCCCGGTCTCGCGCGACTC
>JBBDSN010000074.1:0-7619 GCA_040904885.1 Gemmatimonadota bacterium
GCTAGGGTCGGGACGGGCGGGGCGTCTTCGTGCGCGTCACGGCGTGACCGTGAAGCCGAACATCATGCCGGCGTGGAGGTGCTCGGCGATGTGGCAGTGGATCATCCACTCGCCCGGGTTCGACATCTCGACCAGCACGTCCATGGTGGAGCCGACGGGCACGATGGCGGTGTCCTTCCACACGAGATTCTGGTTCTCGACGCCGTCCATGGCGAGCACGAGGAAGCGCTGGCCATGTATGTGGATCGGATGGTTCATCGGGTGGAACGAATCAGGCGAGTTGAAGATGCGGATCTTCACCACGTCGCCGACCTCGAAGCGCCAGTCGATGTCCTCGTTCTCGGCCCCCGTCGCCCGGTCCCGGAGGATCCACGTGACCTGCTCTCCGGTGGAGAGCCAGTTCATCATGGGCATCCCGTCGTTCCATTCGATGGGCGGGAAGTAGAGCGTGTCGGCTTCCATGGAGAGGACGATCGACTGGGGAAGATCGCGGACGCGCACGCTCGTTTCGAGCTCGTGGTCGGGGGGGCGGCCGAACCAAGGACGGAACGCGTCGATGTCGCGCTGCACCTCGGTGTGCTCGCGCAGCGTCTCGAACGCTTCGGAGATGCCGGACTCGGCCGGCTCGTCCCGCACCGTCACGAGCGAGAGGGTGTCCACGTGCGGGTAGAACACGCCCCGGAAGTGGTTGATCGCCTGGATGGTGTTCGAGATCGCGACCTCGCCCGGGTCGTCGAAGCGCACATCGACGACGTACCGCTCGGCGGGCGCGATGACGACCGAGGGCACCCACTGCTCGCGCTCGTACCGACCGACGTCCGAAGCGACGACCTTCACCCGCGCGTTGCCGAAGGTCACGTTGAACGTCCGTGTGTTGGCGACGTTCGTGAGGAAGAAGCGTACGACCTCGCCCCGCCGGACGGTGAGCCGGTGATCGGTCTCCCCGTTCACCATCATCACGTTTCCGAAGCGCCCCATGAGCGCGTGGGTCGGTGCGCTGTCGCCCCAGGGGATCGCGCCCTGCTCGTCCATCAGCAGGTCGTCGAGGACGAAGACTTCCTCCCGGTGGGCCGGTCCGTAGTAGTCGGGGTCCGGCGAGGTCACGTGCAGGTTGCCGAACAGGCCGAGGTCCTGCTGCACGTCTTCCCGCACGTGCGGATGGTACCAGAACATGCCGGCGTCGGGGACGTGCACCTCGTAGGTGAAGCGCTCGCCCTGCTCGATCGCCTCCTGCGTCACGCCGGGCACTCCGTCGAAGCGGTTGTCGAGGCGGATGCCGTGCCAGTGGATCGTGGTCGGCTGCTGGATGTCGTTCGTGACCCGGACGACGATCGTGGCGTCCTTGGGCGCCTGGATGAGCGGCCCGGGGTACTGCTCGTTGTAGCCGTACATGACCATCTCGTGACCCTCGATCGTCCGCCGGACCATCGAGACCGAGATGTCGAGCGTGTCTCCGTCCTCCATCGCCACGACTTCGGACGGTCGGGCCGCCGGGAACATGCCCGGGTCCATGCCCATGCCCGGCATGAAGGCTCCCACGACCGGAACGGCGTTCTCGAGCCCCGGGAGCATCGGCATGTTCGGGTCCATGGGGACCATGCGCCAACCGCCCTCCATGGTCATCCCGTGCATGTCGTGGCCCTCGTGCTGGGCCTGGATCGTGGCCGGACTCCATGCGATGAGCGCGGCGGCCGCGACGGCGGTCAGGTGGGTGCCGGGTCTCACGTCAGCCGCCGAACCCGTACGAGGTGCAGTTCTCCTGCTGGAGCGCGCCGTGCCCGAGCATGGTGTGCATCGCGCCGCTGCGCGACATCCCCCGAAACACGACCGGCCCCGTCCAGCTGTCGCGATCGGCCGCGTCGTCCGGCTCCAGCGTGACGACCACGATGAACTTGTTCCAGGACACCGTGCCGGTCGTCGTCAGATGCTCGTCGAGCGCGCCCATCCGATCGGTCCGGTCCAGGTCGGGGGTGGTGACCCACGCGACGAGCCGGCCGTCGGCGGGCACCTTCATGCGGTCGATCCGCACCTCGATGTCGTACACGTAGCTCCCGTCGCTCGCGACCGAGACGGGGAAGGGCGAGCTCGAAGGAAACGAGAGGACCGCCCGGCCCTGCGCCATGCCGGTGCCCGGAATGTTCCGGGTGGTCGTGAGCGGGAACGCATAGTACTCCGGACCGGCTTCCGGCATGCACGCTCCGGACGGCTCGGCGGAGCCGGTGAGCAGCGTCAAAGCCACGATGAAAAGTGCATTGCCCATCACGAAGAACCCCCTGCGATTCGGTCGTCGATGCCGACCCTGTGCCGCCCGGCCACCCTCGGCCCGACTCGTCGGTCCCATACACGCGAGCCGGCGAAAGGAGCCTACCCAGGCGGCTGTCGCACGACAAGACTGGACATCGTCTACCCACCCCGCTTGGTTCGTGACCGGCCAGCCGCTTCCATGCCCGCTCCGCCTGGTCGTGGCGTGGCACCTCATCGAACCCGATCCTTCAGAGAGCACGGATGCCTGATTCCTCTTCGCACCAGCCCGTCTTCGCGGCAGGTCTCCCCAAGCCCATCGGGCCGTATGTGCCGGGCATGGTCTGGGAACGCCTCGTCATCGTCTCGGGACAAGGGGCTACGGACCCCGCGACCGGCCAGCTCTCCGGCCCCGATGTCGAATCACAGACCGAGCAGGTTTTCCACAACATCGAGGCGATCCTGAAGGCGGCCGGCACGGACTTGTCGCGGGTGCTCCGCTGCGGCGTGTTCCTGGTCGATCTGCGCGATTTCGACGCCATGAACGCGGTGTACGAGCGCGTGTTCGGAGATCATCGGCCGGCGCGGACGACCGTTCAGGTCGCATCCCTTCCCGACAAGGGACTCCGGGTGGAGATCGACGCGATCGCCTACCGGCCGTGACGCCGAGGGCCCGTCCGAACGTCCGGACGGGCCCCCGTGCTTCCCGCGAACCCAGGTCCGGCGGCTATTCGTGCCAGCGCACCGGATCCGAGGTCCGGGTCAGCGGTCGCGCCGCTCCTGGCTCACCGGCCGCCGTACCAGAGGCTCGTCCCACTTCTGGGCCGACGAGATATCAGGCACGCCCCAGTGCTCTCCGTTCCATCCCTGGAAACCGTCCATGCGGAACGTCCAGAGGCCGGTCGACATGTCGCTCACCACGATGAGGCCGTCCTCGTTGCGCACGTCCACGCCGAAGGCGCCGTTGAACATCGAGTACCGATCGGTGTTCGGCGGGCCGAGGTAGGTGTCGTAGTAGCCCACCGTCACTGGGTTCTGCGGATCCTGGAGGTTGAAGATCTGGAGCCCGTCCAGGTAGCCCGAGACGAAGACGTAGGGCCAACGCACCTCGTGGTTGTGGACCAGGTTCCGCCAGTCGGCGGTGAAGGCGGAGATCGGCGAGTTGATGTTCGTCCGCTCGCCCTCGAGCGCCGGCTGCAGGTCGAAGATGCGCAGCGGCGCGTACTGGTACTCGGTCTCCGCGATCACGTAGCGGCCGTCCGGGCTCGGCGTGAACGTGTGCCCGTAGTTCACGCCCGAGATGCCGGTGAGCGTGATGCGCAGCTCCGGCGCTTCGACGTCCGAGACGTCGTAGATGTAGTACCCGCCGGTGCCGCCGCCGTAAAAACGGTCCTCGCCGGTGTCGGGGTGGTAGCCGACGTAGAAGTCGTGGTAACCGCGCCCGCCGCCGCTGCCGAGCGCCGACTCGGGCACGGGGACCATACCCACCCGCGCGTTCTCGACGTCGCCCTCGGCGACCATGCCGAGGTCGTAGACGAGCGCCCCCGGTGCGTTCGCGGTCGTGAACAGGTAGATGCGGTCGTTCGAATGCTTGTAGATGAAGATGTTGTGGAACCCGCCCGGCATGTCCGGCTCACGGATGCGGGCGACTTCACGCACGGTGCTCGCGTCCGGGAGCCCCGTCACATCGAGCACGACCGCTCCGAGGTCGGAGTTGGGGCCGCCCTGTCCGAACTGGAGCGACTGGACCGCGTAGTAGCGGTCGTTCCACTTGAAGTGCTTCGTGTCCATCCCGCCGGTCGGGAGGTGGAGGTCCTGGTCCTCGATCCGCCACTCGTAGAGCAGCTCCGGCTGCTCGGGGTCCGCGATGCTGATGATGTCGAGACCCTTGGGCCCGACGGGTCCGTACTGCATACGCGCGACGTAAGCATACGGCCGGTGGATCTCCTGCTCGACCTCCATATCGGCGACCGAAAGCCTCGGACCGAGCGGCAGGTGGCCGAGCACCTCGATGTTGTCGCTCCCGCGGTTGAGCGGCGTCCAGGGCATGTCCTGGGCGGCGAGCGGAGCGAAGGAGACCGCGCACAGCGCCGCGGTCGTGAGCAGGGGAAGCTTCTTCATCGGGCACCTCTCGAAAGTCACGGATCGGGGAAGCAGCCAAAGTGGGCCGGGGGCGGCTTCCGGGCAACCGGCACGGAATCGGTGCGGCCGTGGATGCCGTGCTGTAGCGGATTCGTCCGTGGATCGTCGGGAGGCGGAGGCTAGGTTCACGTCATGACCAAGATCTTCGGCGTTTTCGTCCTCCTCGGGTCTTTGGCCCTCTCGTTCCCGTAGGCTTCGGGGGCGCAGAGCCTCGACTTTTCGATGAGGCCGATGGTGACGCCGGTGCTTCCGACCCCGTTCCTCGACTCCCGGGCCGAGGGTCACTACTGGCTCGCCGCCGCGCTGGGGCTGGCCTCGGACCGTGCCGGCGGGCGCGACAAGATCTCCTTGGCACGGGACGCGCACCACCACACCCTGCGCGCGCTCGATCTGGATCCCGAGCATCCCGGAGCCAACCACATCCTCGGCCGGCTCCTGGTGGCGGTGGGCAAGGACGACGAGGGGTTCCAGATGTTGCGGGCCGTGGCGGAACGTCGTCCTCGTCATCGATTGGATGCCCACTACATCTACGAGGCGCGCCTCTTCCTGGCCGAGGCCGGAGTGCTCAGCGCGGAAGGGCCGGGTCCGGAGTCACGGCGTGAGCGATGAATTGGTGGTCCGACATGAGGTCGAAAGCCTCGATCTCATATCGGCTCTGTGACCGTCGGGTAAAGGCCCGTGAACGGAACGGGGAGTGCCGGCGATCGGGGTGTCAGACCAGCGACAGGAGCGCTTCGGTGAGGAGCCCGTCGTCATAGAGCGGCGCGGTCGCCTCCGTCACCAGCGGCACGTCCACGACCTCGACACCCAGGCGCCGGATGTCGTCCAGCCGCGCTCGGGAGAGAGCGCCCGCGGTCGCGTCGACGAGCACGTATTGGAGCAGATCCGACGTCTCGACCGGGGCGGACACGCCGTCATGGAGACACGTGAGGAGCCGTCGAACCTTCCCGGCCACGTCGAGACCGAGCTCCTCGGAATCCGTGCCGTCGGGGTTCGGCACGTAGATCTTGGGCGCTTCGGAGCGGGCGATCGCGTCAGCCACGCCTTCGGGGAGCAGCGTGGCGATCAGGCTCGTGTAGAAGCTTCCGACCGGGAAGCAGATCAGGTCGGCCTGGTCGATGAGGTCTTCGACGACCTCGTCGATCCGGGGTCGGTGCGGGTCGGCTTCGGGACCCGGGCGGCTCAGGAACAACATCGAGACAGGGCTGTCCAGAGCCGGCTCGGACCTTCCGGTGATCTTGTGCTGGCCCATCAGGCGGCGGCCGTTCTCGAGGTCCGCCACGAGGTGGAGATCGCGGTCGACGACAGGGCGGACGATCCCTCGCGCCTCGACGAGCTGTGAGAAGAGGAAGAGGACCGAATCCAGGTTGCGGCTCTGATTCAGGTATCCGCCCGCCAACACGAGGTTGCCGATCGCGGCGCCTCCGAGATCGAAGTCCGCCGGCATCGCATCCCGGAAGAACTCGAGATGATTTCGAACGATCCCGCGAAGCGGCTCGGGCACGTCGCCCACGAGCGCATCCGAGCCCTGGATCATGCGGTCGAGCCTCTCTCGCAGGTCGTCGGGCTCGGCGTCGGCAGGGAAGCGGAACGCGAAGAGCGTATAGATCTCAGGGTTGCCGCGCACCGTCTGGTCGGCGAGCGCCATGAGGCGGTTGCGGAGGTCGCCGACCGCCGGCATGTGGAACGCGCGGCGCAGCCCGGCGCTGCTCCCGCCGGAATCGAACGGGGTGATGAGGTGGATGGAGTTGTGGGTGAAGTCGACGAGGTGCCGGCTCAGCGTCCGGAGCGCGTTCCCTCCGCTGAAGAAGAGCAGGCGTGGGCCGAGCTCCGGGGCATGACGGTATCGAGCGAGGCGAACCGGGTCCGGAATGCGCGCGAGGCGGTGGACCGGCACGGACGCGGGAACACGCCTCTCGTCACTCACGGCGCGTACCGCTCCAGAACTTCCCGCGCGAGTCCTGCCGCGGCGTCGAAATCCCGGCCGCCGGAGATCTCCACGACCGGCCGCCTCGAGAGCACGTCGAGGTACCGGGCTGCGCTCATGTCGAGGGTTTCCGCCTCCTCGTCGGGCTCGAAGAAAAGTCCGGGCGACCCCGTAATGGCGGGCAGGAGCTTGCGATGGATGGAGAGGTCGACTTCCCGGGCCATGGGCTCGCCCGACGCGTCGTCCCAATTGAAGACCACGAGGGCCGCCAGATGCCCGCGCGTGGCGAAGCGGCCGGCTCCTCGCACTTCATCGATGAGCACGTCTTGCTTGTGCTCGAGTGTCATCAACTCGTCGGTCGGGAGCGCCTTCAGCCGGATCCGGTCCTTCGGGCTGAGCATGTGTTCGAGCGCGACGTTGAACAGAAGCGCGCCGGGGTCCACTCGCGGGTACTTCGGGACGCCGAGCATCTCGACACCGTACTGGGAGGGGCGCAGGAGGAGACGGTCGTTGCTGACGAAGTCCAACCCCTCCGTGAAGAGTCGGAGCGCGGTCGTCGACTTGCCCACCCCGGAGGTGCCGCAGATGGCCAGACAACGTCCGTCCCGACCCACGGCCGCCGCGTGCGCGACCAGGTACCCCTGCGACGTCCGCCACTGCATGTAGCGGTTGTTCAAGAAGTCGACGACCTGATCGTCGTTCCGTAGGCACCGACCGATCGCGAGGTGCACGTCACCGCCGAAGGCGAACAGCATACCCGTGCGGCGATCGAGCACCAGGCGGCCGTCGGGCAGATCGAGGTACTGTTGCTTCATGCGCGTCGTACCGGGCTCGTCGGGCTCGATGGTCCACGCGACATCCAGCTCGAGCGAAGGCCGTTCCAGCGCCACGATCCGGAGGTGCGGCGTGTCGGTGGCCGAGACGATCCATCTCCGGAAGTAGCGCGCGAGACGGTCGCGGAGCCGGGGCTCGTCGGTCGCGACGTCGATGCGGCACCCGTCCACGTCGAGCCGCACGACGTCGGTCGGCTCATCGAGGCCCGCAGAAACGGCTGCCGCGAAGTCCACGACCGAAGTGTGCGACGCGGCAAGCTTCGGAGCGCTCACGAGGCGATCCCGGCGATGATCGCGATCCTGCTTGCTCATGGGACGGTCCGCACTGGGTCGACTTTGGGTGAGGGCGTCCGGGGGCATCCGGGACGATTCGAACGACGGATCTTCGCAGCGGTGGAGCCGCGCGAGAAGGGTGCGGACCGCTCCGGAGCATCTCCTCGGGGAAGTTGCGACGGATGTCGAAGCGCGGCCAGGGC
>JBBDSN010000075.1:0-1279 GCA_040904885.1 Gemmatimonadota bacterium
TCCAGACCGAATCGCGACTCAAGGTCGCGGACAACTCGGGAGCCCGCGAGGTGCTTGCCATCCGTGTGCTCGGCGGGTCCGGTCGTCGGTACGCGTCCGTCGGTGACGTGTTCGTCGGCACGGTCAAGAACGCCATCCCACAGTCCAACGTGAAGAAGGGCGAGGTCGTTCGCTGCGTCGTCGTGCGGACCCGCAAGGAGCGGCGTCGCTCGGATGGCTCCTACGTCCGCTTCGATGACAACGCCTGCGTGATCGTCCGTCCGGACGGGACCCCGCGAGGGACACGCATCTTCGGGCCCGTCGCGCGTGAGCTCCGCGACAAGCGGTTCATGCGGATCATCTCGCTCGCCCCGGAGGTGCTCTGATGCGACGCATCCGCAAGGACGATCAGGTCAAGGTGATGACCGGCAAGGATGCCGGGCGGTCCGGCCGCGTGGTCAAGGTCTTCCTCGAGCGCGACAAGGTGCTCGTCGAGGGCGTCAACTACGTGAAGAAGCACGAACGGATCCAGTCCCAGGGTGGCGCCCAGGAGGGCGGCATCATCGAGACCGAGGCCCCCGTGCACGTCTCCAACGTCCAGCCCATCTGCCCGTCGTGCGACGAGCCGACGCGCGTCAGCTTCGTCTACGAGGTCGAGGGCGACCGGCGCACCAAGGTTCGCAGCTGCAAGCGCTGCCAGAGCACCTTCTGAGCGCGGTACCCCACCAACCACACCATCGAGCTCACACCAACACGACGTCGGTCGGCCCTTCCGCTGGACGCGGGATCAGCGCCACACCCCTCCGCAGCACGCGGACCGCGGGTGAGGGACGGGTCGGAACCCGACGAGGAGGACCCCGCAGATGAGCGAGACCCCCACGGCCACGGCGCCGGTACTGCCGCGGCTCAAACAGCGCTACCGCGACGAGATCGCTCCCGCGCTCCGCGAGGAGCTCGGCATCACCAACGTCATGCAGCTACCCACCTTCGAGAAGATCGTCGTCAACGTCGGTCTCGGGGAGGCGGTCGGTGACGCCAAGGCGCTCGAGGGCGCGATGTCCGACCTCGCGACGATCACGGGGCAGAAGCCCCGTGTCAACCGGGCGCGCAAGTCCATCGCCGGCTTCAAGCTGCGTGAGGGCATGCCGATCGGCGTGAAGGTGACGCTTCGGGGCGACCGCATGTGGGAGTTCCTCGACCGCGTGCTCTCCGTCGCCCTGCCGCGCATCCGTGACTTCCGCGGGCTGAAGGACACCGCCTTCGACGGACGTGGGAACTACACCTTCGGGCTCACCGAGCA
>JBBDSN010000076.1:0-2867 GCA_040904885.1 Gemmatimonadota bacterium
TCGGACTTTCCTCCAGCAGCCGAAGCTGCCGGCGATCCTCACTCGCCACGCTCCATGAGGTAGAACCCCCGGGCCATCGGAGAAGATCCCGGAGAGAACCGCTCGGCCCTCACGCCGGGCGACGCACCCGTGTGGTGCGGCAGACAGGGTGGACGTACCTTCGCGGGATGACCGACACGACTCCGATTCGTCCAGGGTCGCACGTCCGCCGCGTGGTCCTCGCCCTCACCGTCGCGGCGCATGCCGCCGTATTCGCCGCGCTTCCGATACCGGTGGACGCCCAGTCGCCACCCGCCGGCGGGGTCGCGGAGCCTACCGTGGTCTACCTCGTGCGCCACGCGGAACGAGCCGAGGACGGCACGGACGACCCTCCGATCTCACAGGCCGGCCAGGCACGGGCGCGGCTGGTCGCGCACCTGCTGGCCGACGCGGGCGTCGAGCGGATCCATGCCACCCGGTACCGGCGCGCCCGGTCGACGGCCGCACCGCTCGCCGAAGCCCTGGGGCTCGAGGTCGCGCACTACGACGCTGAGGACCTGAACGCGTTCGCGGCGCGACTGCGCGCGGAGGGCGGACGGCATCTGGTGGTCGGCCACAGCAATACGACGCCCGAGCTGGTGACCGCGCTCGGAGGCGATCCGGGGGCATCGATCCACGAGGCGGAGTACGACCGGCTCTACATCCTCACCCTGACCCCGGGCATGACATCGACGGTACTGCTCCGATTCGGCGCGGCGCCACCGTTCTGACCTCGCACGCCGACCAGACGCGCTGGGATGCGGTCGTCGTCGGCGCCGGGCCGAACGGGCTCGCCGCCGCGATCACGCTGGCCGCGGAAGGGCTTTCGACCCTTCTGCTCGAGGCGAACGACGAGGTCGGAGGGGCGGCCCGCACGGAAGACCTCACGCTGCCGGGATTCCGCCACGACGTGGGGTCGGCGGTCTACCCCATGGGCATCGGCTCTCCGTTCTTCCAGTCTCTGCCCCTCGAAGCGTACGGGCTCACCTGGGTGCACCCCGACATCCCTCTCGCGCATCCCCTGGATGACGGGCGGGCGGCGGTGCTCCACCGCTCGCTCGATGAGACGGCGGACGGGCTGGCGCACGCCGGTGCGGCCTACCGCAAGCTGGTGGCCCCGTTCGTGGAGGCATGGCCGACCTTCGCCGAGCACGTGCTCGACACCCCGTTCCGTATGCCGCGCGCGCCTCTGCTCATGGGCCGCTTCGCGACCCGGGCGTTCCGCCGCACGACCCGCCTGGCTGGCCGACTGCCCACGCCGGGGGCGAGAGCGCTCCTGGCGGGCAACGCGGCCCACGCCGGCACCCCCCTGGAGACGTTCCCGCCCTCGGCCGTCGGGCTCACCCTGATGATCGCGGGCCACGCCGTGGGATGGCCGTTTCCCCGTGGAGGCGCAGGCGCCATCACACAGGCCCTCGCGAGCCACTTCCGGGACCTGGGGGGCACGATCGTCACCGGGCACCGGGTCGCGTCGCTCGACGAGCTACCGGCTGCCCGGACGACGGTGCTTGCCCTCACGCCGGCCCAGATCGCCCGGGTCGGGGGGGCTCGCCTGCCAGCCGCGTACCGCACGAAGCTCGAGCGGTGGCGCTACGGGCCGGGCGCGTTCAAGGTCGACTGGGCGCTCGACGCGCCGATCCCGTGGACGTCCGATGCCTGCCGCCGCGCGGGCACCGTGCACGTGGGAGGGACCCTCGAGGAGATCGCGCGGTCCGAGCGGGCACCCGCGCGGGGCGAAGTCAGCGACCGCCCCTTCGTGCTGGTCGCCCAACCCTCGCTCTTCGACACGACCCGGGCCCCCGAGGGCAAGCACACGGCGTGGGCCTACTGTCACGTACCCAACGGATGGCCGGGGGACGCATCGGGGCCGATCGAGGCGCACATCGAGCGGTTCGCTCCGGGCTTCCGCGACACCATCCTGGCACGGCGAACCCACCCACCCACCGCGCTCGAAGCTTGGGACGCGAACCTGGTCGGAGGCGACATCAACGGCGGAGCACTCACCGCACGGCAGTGGTTCGGACCCGGCCGGTGGACGCTCCGCCCCTGGTCCACGCCCGCACCGCACCTGTATACATGCTCCGCCGCCACGCCTCCAGGCGGGGGAGTCCACGGCATGTGCGGACACCACGCGGCCCGCGCCGCGCTCGATCGCTCCTTCGGCATCCGACCGGCACCTGTTTCCCGACCGGGCTCCTGAACGTACCGTAGGGCGCCCTCTCGCCGACCGCACGGAGACTCCCATCGACACTCGCGCATCGTCGTCATCCCGGGGTGGGATGATCCTCGCCCTGTTCACCGCGGCGATCTGTACGTCCGCAGCGCTCCTGTTCGTCGTGCAGCCTCTGGTCGGCAAGATGATCCTTCCTCGCGGGGGTGGGAGCCCGCAGGTGTGGATCACGGCCCTGGTCTTCTTCCAGACCGCGCTCCTGGCCGGGTACGCCTATGCGCACTTCAGCGTGCGGTGGCTCGGGCCGCGGCGTCAGATCCTCGTGCACGGGTTGGTCCTCCTCCTGCCGCTGCTGGTGCTCCCGATCTCGCTGCCGGACATCCCGAGACCGGACGGGTCGGGCCCGTCGCTCTGGATCCTCACTCTGCTCACGCTCGGCGTCGGCGCGCCGTTCTTCGTGCTCGCCTCGGCAAGCCCGCTTCTCCAGATCTGGTTCGCCTCGACGCGCCACGAGTCCGCGGGCGACCCCTACTTCCTGTATGCCGGGAGCAACGCGGGCAGCCTCGTCGGGCTCCTGGCGTATCCGTTCCTGGTCGAGCCCCTCCTGCCCCTCAGCACCCAGGCCCTGGGTTGGGCGGTCGGCTACGGACTGTTCCTGCTTCTCGCGGCCGCGTGCGCG
>JBBDSN010000076.1:2967-41350 GCA_040904885.1 Gemmatimonadota bacterium
CCTGGGTTGGGCGGTCGGCTACGGACTGTTCCTGCTTCTCGCGGCCGCGTGCGCGCTCGTTGCGTTCGGCGCCGGGCGGCCGGTGGACGACCCTGCCGACGTGGACACGGCCGGGCCGGCCGGTCCCATCGGGTCGGCACCCCCCCTGGCGAGCACGTCCGGAGGGGACCTCGGGGATGCGGGCTTCACCCCGATCCGGCCGTCCGCCCCGAGCGCCCGCGACCGCGCGTTCTGGCTCGCGGCCTCGGCGATCCCGACCGCCCTCCTGATGGGCGTCACGCACTTCCTCACGAGCCGGATCGCCCCCGTGCCCCTGCTCTGGGTGGTGCCGTTGGCGCTCTACCTGGTCACGTTCGTCATCGCGTTTTCCCGCTACCGGACGGTCTCGACGGAGCGGGTCTCGCGGATCGTGGCGATTCTCGGCGTATTCCTCGCGCTCGCGCTCCTGGCGCGGCTCGGCGAGCCGACGTGGCTGATCGCGCTCCTGCACCTGTCCGTCCTCACCGGTGGCGCTCTGCTCTGCCACCAGAGGTTGGCGGAGCGGAGACCCGACGCGACGCACCTGACCGAGTTCTACCTTCTGGTCTCTCTCGGGGGCGTGCTGGGCGGCGCGTTCAGCGCGCTCGTGGCACCGGTCGCGTTCAACGATATCGCGGAGTACCCGATCGCCGTCGCCCTCGTGGCGCTCCTCCGGCTTCCCATGCGCAGCGCCCGGACGCGTGGCGAGAGCGACGCCGCGGCCTCGACCCCCGCCGCGTCGACCCGCACCCGGATCCTCGACTGGGCGCTGCCGGGCATCCTCGGCCTCTACATCCTCCTGGGCGAGCGCTTCGTGGCCCCCCTGGAATCGGTCCCCGATGGCGTGGTCATGCTCCTCCTCGCGTTCCTGCCGGCGGTCGTCGTGTTCGCGTTCGCGCCGCGTCCCCTCCGCTACGCGCTCGGCCTCTCGCTCCTCTTCGTATTCGCGAACTCCGGGCAGATGTACCGGGGCAGCGTCCTGTTCCAGGACCGGACGTTCTTCGGCGTGTACAGCGTGATGACCGATCCGGGCGGAACGATGACGATGCTGTACCACGGCGCGACGGCGCACGGCATCCAGAGCCGCAACCCCGACCGCGCCGGTGAGCCACTCGCGTACTACCACCGAACCGGACCCGCGGGAAGCATCGTGGCGGCGCTCGCGGAGCAGCCGGACAAGCGCGACATCGCGCTGGTGGGTGCCGGGACCGGCGCGCTCGCGGCGCTCGCGGGCCCACACCAGCACGTGGTGCTGTACGAGATCGACCCCGTCGTCATCGAGATCGCCGAGAATCCACGCTACTTCACCTTCCTGCGGGATTCGCGCGCTTCGTACGAGACCGTCATCGCCGACGGACGCATCGCGCTCACGCAGACCGACCGCCGCTTCGACCTCATGGTGCTCGATGCGTTCTCGGGCGGCTCCATCCCGGTGCACCTCATGACGCGGGAGGCCGTACAGCTCTATCTGGAGCGGCTGCATCCCGGGGGCGCGCTTCTCTTCCACGTCTCGAACCGGCACCTGGCCCTCGCACCGGTGCTGGCCGGCCACGCGCGCGACCTCGACCTGTACGCGTACGAGCGGGTCGATGCCCGAGCGGACATGGAACAGGGAATCTTCGGATCACACTGGGTGATCCTGGTCCGAAACCCGGAGGATCTCGCGGCGATCCCGGACACGGGATGGGGTCGGCTGCGGGCGACGCCGGACGACCCGTCCTGGACCGACGATTTCTCGAACCTGCTGACCGTCCAGCGCTGGTTCTGAGTCGCCCCGCTACACCATCCCGTCGGTGGCGAAGCGGAGGCCGTCCTTCGTGACGACGAGGCCCTCCGCCCCATCCACCCGTTCCAGCAGCCGGAGGCCTTCCTCGGGCCCGAGCACCAACAGCGCGGTCGAGAGCGCGTCGGCGTCCATGGCGGTGGCGGCGACCACGGTGACCGAGCTCGTATGGTCGGGAGAGCGCCCCGTCCTGGGATCGAGGATGTGGTGGTGGCGCCGGTCCTGGGTGAACGCCTGCATGTAGTCGCCGGATGTCGCCACGGCTTGCCCGGCGAGTCGAACGCGCCCCGTCGACGGGCCCGGCTGATGGGGATCCTCGATCGCGACGGTCCACGGGTCCCCGGCGACGCCCGCGCCCCCGGAGGCGATGTCTCCCCCGGCATCGACCATCACCCGCTCCGCGCCCGTCGCGGCGATCATCCGCACCGCCCGGTCCACCACGAAGCCCTTCGCGATCCCGTCGAGCGTGATCGCCATCCCAGGCCGCCCGAAGCGAACGGTTCCATCCTGGACAGCCACACCGTCGAAGCCCACGCTCGACAACGCAACGCCGATCTCCTCGTCGCTCGGAAGGCCCGCCTCGCGCTGGTGGCGGCGCTCATAGAGCGCGAGAAGCGGGAGCACCGAGGGATCGAAGGCGCCGCCGCTGAGCTCGTGGACGTACGCCGCGCGGCCCAACACTGCGACGAGCTCCGCGGGCGCGTCGTCGAGCCGACCCTCGCGGTTGAGTTGCGACATCGCGGTGCCCGGGGCGTGCCGACTCAAGATCCCTTCCAGCCGCTCGATCTCGGCGAAGCCCGCCTGGACGATGGCGCGCCCCCCGTCCTTCTCCGGGTGCACGGACGTGATGGTGACGAGCGTACCCAGCCGGGCGCGGGTCTCGGTGACCCGGTGCAGTCCGGCCCGCCGAACCAGCTCCCACGCCAGGCCGCCCCCAAACGCGAGCGCCACGCCACTCACCGCGGTGATGCGGAGCGCCTCGCGGCGCGTCACCCCACGAGACTCAGACACCGGCGCCCTCCCGCGTCGACTCGACCCGCAGCTGCACGAGTCGCGGCCGGATCTCGGCCATGTCGTGGCGGCACGCCCCGACCTTCTCGATCAGGTTGGTCTCGCACCGGTTGCACCGCACGCACTCCTTGAAGTCGATCGTCGGCCCGTCGATCGCGCCCGTCGGGCAGTCCTGCTCGCACACCTTGCAGACGTCGCACTGCTCCACGCGGCCTATCCGGCGGAGCGAGACGAACGAAGCCAGCGCGAGGCCCGCCCCGAGAGGGCAGGCGTAGCGGCAGTAAAAGCGCGGAATGAAGGCCGACGCGACGAGGAAGGCGGCCGCGATGGACCAGAGCAGGAACGACGGGCTGAGGAAGAAGACCGTGCCGAATGGCTCGAAGTACTGGTAAAGGCTCACGCGGCTCCCGAGCAGGGCCGGAACCAGGATGATCGCCAGGATCACGTATTTCAGCTTGAGCGCGGGAAGGTGGATCCGGTTCGGCACCCGCAGGCGGAGCCGCTTCGGCACCACGCGTTCGATCATGTCCTGCAACGCTCCGAACGGGCAGAGCACGCCGCAGAAGACCCGGCCCCACACGAGCGTGGTGACCACAGTCACCGCCACCATGATCAGGAGCGGGAGGTCCCGGAGGAACACTTCGGGCCCCACCCAGATGCCGGCCGTCACATGGGAGATGGAGAGAAAGCTCGCATCCAGGAAACCGAGGAAGACGATGGTCGCGGTGAGCGCCGCGTACCGGAGCGCGGTCTTCTTCAGGAAGAACGCGACGAGCGCGAGCGTCAGCACGAAGCCGAGCCCGACCACGCGGGACCAGTCGGTGGACGCGAGGGTCTGCTGGAGCTCGGACGCCTCCTCGACCGACGAGAAGTCGAGCGGGGCCTGCTGGACCGGCGAGAGGGGCTGCTCGGCGGAAGGCGCACGCGATGGATCTACGGGCGGGGCGGGATCGGGGGACGCCGGATCGGCTGGCGCCCCGCCGGCAGCAGTGTCGGACGCCTCCGGCCCCGTGCCTGAATCGGGGTCCGCCGTCCCACCCTCCGCGACCACCCCACCACCGGCCACCGGCTCGGTGCCTCCGGTGTCGGACGCCCCCTCCGTCCCCGCCGCCGTATCGGCCGTCCCCCCCGGGGCGGGAACCACCGCCGTATCGTCCGGTACGTCGGGCGCTTCCGCCACCGCGACCGTCGCCGGCTCCTCGAGCGCATCGAAGTAGGCCAGGTAATGCCCTTCGTGGTCTTCCAGATCGTACATCATCGTGAACGGCCGCGTCACGTCGATGCGATCGTCGAGCATGAAGACACCCACCATGATGGCCTCCCCGTCCACCCGTCCGCCGCGTGTGAGGCCCAGGGAGTAGACCTGGCCCTCCGGCAGCTCGAGCGTGTCACCGGCCTGTTCGACGTACCACCCTTCCCGCAGGAAGAGCCGCAGGCGCGGACCCTCCAACGCGTACATGATGTACGTGGGGTCTTCGAGGTCTCTGCGGGCGGCCTGGGCGTCGATGCGGGGAAGATGCTCGGAGCCGACGAAGAACTCGGCGATCGAGTCGTTCGGCAGATACGCCATCGAGATATCCAGATATCCCTCGGGATCCTCGATGAGCATGCGCTTGAGCACGCCCCGGGTCCGCATCTCGAACCAAGACATCTCCTCGAGCACGATCGGGCCCTGGTCGAGATCGCCCAGGATGTCGTCCGAATAGACCTCGGCCACCCGCCGGCTCGCGTTTCTGATGCCCCGCGCCAGCGCACGGGTGCTGAGCGTCGCCCGCGTCACCCCCTCCACGTCCGCGTTGACGTCGAACGGGTCGGCGATGCTCTTGCCCGCGAACTGCTCCTGGATGCCGCGCCGGCGCAGGAAGTCGCCCATGCTGCTCTTGTAGGACTCGTAGTAGTCCGTGACCCGCGCGCCCGTCAGAAGACCGTCGACGCCAAGGCCGACGATCGCGCGGACCGGGCCGCTGTAGCCGAGCTGCTCCGGCGGAATGTCCTGGGTCTCGAAGACGAATCCCAGGAGCAGGTCCCCCTTGTACGCTCGGATGACCGGGGGCACGCCGGACTTGCTCTCGAAGCGGTCCGCAGCCGGCATGACCTCTTCGAGAAGCGAGCGCGGCACCCCGGACACCGACTGCGCCCGTGCGTCCGCGGCAAGCGACCCGAATACGAGTGCCGCTACGAGAGCGCCTCGCAGAAGGGGGGACGTGCGGGAGACGACAGACATGTGGGTGGGGCTCGAAGGGAGTGCGCGGGGCGCGGGAAGCATCGTCGTTCCAGGGACACCGCGCGAGCGGTCGCTGCTGACCCACAGCGGTCCCGGACGCTCACAGAATACGAGGACGCCGTATCCGGGAGCAACGTGACATGGGCCTCCCCGTGCACGCCGGCCCTGTCGGCTGGGCGCATCCTCCGGCATAATGATGCCTCGGAACGCCACGTTGGCGCCGACCGGACTCTGGTGCCGGCGCCCCATCCGTGGCTCCCGTCAGGACAGGGAATTCGACTTCAAGGAGGATGAGATGAACAAGTGGTCCCGCGCGCCATTCGCGCTGATCGTGGGCATCGGTGTCGCGGTGACGCCCGTGTCGGCGCAGCAAGAGCGCCATGACATGTCGACGTTCGAGCGACCGATCGAGATGGCGGACAACGTCTGGATCGAGGAGCTGACCGCTCTGGAAGTCCGCGACCTGCTTGCCAGCGGCACCCATACGGCGCTCGTCCTCGTGGGTGGCATCGAGGAGAACGGCCCCTACCTGACGACCGGAAAGCACAACCACGTGCTGCGGGTCATGGGCGACGCGGTCGCACGGCGACTGGGGAACACGCTCGTGGCCCCGATCATTACGGTCGAGCCCGGTAACCCGGAGCAGGCGAGCGCGCTCGGGCAGATCCGTTACTCCCAGGAGACGTACCGGGCGGTCCTGCGCGACTACGCGACGAGCCTCAAGTCGCAGGGCTTCACGCGCATCTTCCTGATGGGTGACAGCGGCGGGAACACGCGGGGCATGCAGGAGGTGGCCGCCGAGCTGTCCGAGCGCTGGGCGGGCGAAGACGTGATCATCGCCCACGTCCCCGAGTTCTACAACTACGCGGACGTGCTCCAGTATCAGATCGACGTGCTGGGCGTTCCGGAGACGCAGTACGCCGAGGGGTTCCACGACAACTACTACATCACGTCGATCATCATGAACGACGACCCCCGCTATGTGCGCTTCGGAGAGCGCCTGAAAGCGGGCAAGGCGTCGATCAACGGAATCCCGATCGCGCCGATCGGTGAGACCCTGGACCACGGCCGTCGTCTGATCGACTTTCGTGCCGAGGTGACCGTGGACGCGATCCGTGAGCTGATCGCGCACCACTCGCACTGAGCCTCGACCGAGCTCGACAGCACGCGGGCGGTCCCGATCGGGGCCGCCCGTTTTGCTTGTCTACGATACGGTGTCGAGAACCCTACCGGGCTCGATGCGCACACGGGCCTTGCCCGCCGCGGTCGGCCAGAGCGGGGTCAACGACAGGCCCTGTACCGACGACTCTGCCCCCCGTTCGGATTTCGACATCGTCCGGATCTCGTAGCGCCAGACAGCCGCGGGGTCGGGCTCGAGCACCAGATCGACGTCGCGGGAAAGAGAGAGCTCCGGAGCGAACCACGCGTCGGCCGGAAACGCGCCCGGGTCCCACCAGTAGGTGATCTCGAGCGTGCCGTCCTCTCCGTAGGCGATTTCCTTCTCGAGCGCGCCCCGGCCTTCGAACGCCAGCGCGATGCGGACCGCGTCGTCACCGGGCTCGTACGCCCACTCGGGCCGTTCGTCGTGCCACGAACGGAGCGGCTCGTAGTCGGCGTTCCCGTAGCGCGCCTCTTCGAGCGACCCGTGGAGCACGCGCTCGACCGTCAGTGAGCGGACCTCGGCGTCGTACGGGGGCAGATCGGTGAACCCGAGGTGCTCTTCGAGGTCGTGGATGGACGGCATGCCCTCGGAGCCAGCAGACGCGTGCGCACGTTCGTCGGCGGTCGAGTCCCCGCTGGCATTCGCGCCCGCGCTCGCCCGGTGGTAGCTCTCCCACCGGCGCGTCAGCACGTCGGCGAGGTTTCGGCGCGCGTCGAAGTGCGTGAGCTCGGTCACGGCGCCGCCCCGGCCGAGGTCCACCATGCTGGAGAACGCACGCGAGTGGATCCAGAGGTCGCGTGCGCCGTCCCCGCCGCCCTCGACCACTTCGACCTGAATGGGCTCGCCAGCGCGTAGCGACGCTTCGGCCTCGGCCAGGTTCGCCCAGATCGCCTCGCGCAGGTGTCTCAGGTAGAGGCCTCCGAACACACCGTGCCAGTAGGCATCGTTACACCGTGCCCGGCCGAGCGCGTGCCAGGTGGGCTCGGATGCGTCGCGAGCGCGGGCGAGATCGGCCAGGAGCGCGCCCTTACGGTGCATGCGCCCGGACTCGGCGTAGATGGACATGAAGTTGCGCCAGTGCCCGCCGCGCAGGAAACGCGCTGCGGCCTTCGCCGCGCCGATGCCGCCGAGCGTCGCCTCCAGCGACTCGAGGGCCACGGCCGGCCCCGGGGGCAACGACCATCCTTCCATCTCGCTGTACGATCCCGAGGGGAGGTAGGACGGACCCATCGGCGCGACCTCGGCGATCGCGTCTTCCCCGCGAAGCATCCGAACGACCCCCTCGTCCACGAGCCGCGTCATGGTGTCGAGGAAGTCGTCGAGCCATCCCGACTCCCAGACCCACTCGGCGGTGCCCGGCCAGCCTCCGAACTTCTCCCCGTCGTCGGCGAGGATCGCGAGGGGGTGGTCGTCCGCCCTGAGTCCGCGGAAATAGCGCTCCAGCTCGTCCACCGGCCTGAACGGCACCAGGTAGCGAAGCTTCTCGTCGATGGGAAACAAGGACATAGTGCGCCCGCCGGACTCCGTCACGTGGGGCCGGTGCAGCGTGTGGGGCGCGTGTCCCGCCACGAGGAAGTGGCGGTCGTCCACGAAGGCATACCGGATCCCCGCGTCCGCCAGATCTTCGACCAGGTCGGGCTCCCAGACGCGCTCCGTCAACCAGAGGCCCGTGGCTTCGACGCCGAAGCGGCGCTCGACCCACTCCCTCATCCAATGGATCTGCTGCAGTCGCTCCGAGCGGGCGAGCGCGGGGAGCACCGGCTCGTAGAGGCCGGAGAGCAGAACCTCGAGCGCACCGTCCGACGCGAGCGCGGCGATCCGGTCCAGCAAAGCGTGTCCGTCCTTCTCGAGCCACTGGAGGAGGGGACCCGAGACGTGGAGCGTGACGGGCAGCAGCTCCCGCGCCGCGAGGCGCTCCAGGAAGGGCAGATACACGTCGTCCGTGTGACTCCGGAACACGGCGTCGAAGTTCCCGACCGGCTGATGCAGATGGAGTCCGAAGACGAAGCCGACAGGACCGGTGCCGCCCAACACGCGCGGCTCGAAGAAGTCGTCTCCGAAGCCGAGCGCTTCCGCCACGGCTCGGACGCCATCCTCGGAGCCGGGCGGCGTGCGGGTCGCGCGGTGAGCGAACGTCGACTGGGCGGCGATCAGCGTGAGGTGCTCGTCCGGACGCAGGGCGCGCGCCCCGGCAACGACATCCCGTGCGGCCTCCGGACCCGGAGCCCTCAGGAAGCGCCGCAACGCGGTGAGGACCGGGGCATCCCGCACCGCAGCGCCCCGAAGCTCCACAGAAGCGCCGGGACCGTCCTCCTCCACGGGTGTCGAGACGTCGACTCCGCCCGGTCCGTCCGTTCGCGTCGCTCCATCGCCCCGGATCTGCTCGTCCCAGATGCGGCGGCCGTCACCCGCCAACGGGTCGTTGCTCACCGCCTCCGCGAGCCGATCACGGAGCCGCACCTCCATCGGGCCGCCCGCCTCACCCAGCACATCGAGCGCGTGCGCCGCGTAGCGCAGCACCTGGAGGGGCTCGAGCCCGGTGAGGTCGTCGAAGAACCAGCCGCACGACGTGAACATCCTGAGCGCGTCGCGCTCGGCCTGCAGGAGGTCCAGGGCCCGCTCGATTTCTTTCGCCGACAGGGCACGAACGGCGTGCTCCTCGACCAGGGCGTGGCGCACCGCATCCCCGGCGTGGAGCGTGTGCCCGTACGCGTCGCGAACCTCCCACGGATCCTCGAAGTAGACGGACGCCTCATCCTCGTAACGCGCATGGATCGCCGCTGCGAGCTCGTCGAGCGCATCCCGGAGCACGCTCCGCCAGGCCTGCTGCGATTCTTCGTGGGGCGCGACCTTACACCCACAGTCGGAGCGCCACCGTTCGACCCCGTGCACACACGACCAGGAGCTGGGCTCGACCAGGACGACCTCCTCTTCGGGAGGGTTGCGCCCGAGGAACGAGGCGTAGCTCTCGAGACGCACGGCAGCCCGCCGCTCGAGCCCGACGAGCGTGGCCGCCAGAGCCATGTCCGACCATGGATGATGGTGCCCGAACGTCTCCCCGTCGGTCGCCATCGACACCAGCCGGGTGCCATCGTGCGTCGCACGATCGGTGACCGCGCGGATCCACGCCTCCGAGTCTCCGAGCAGGGAACCGAACGCGACACCATGCGACAGCGCGCCGTCGTAGACGAAGACGGCGATGGACCGGCCGCCGCCCAGGGACACGCGACCGGGTAGACCATCCGCGGGAGCAGCCTCCACCTGTTGCGGCGCGAGCACCGTGAACGCGATCCCTTCTCGCGCCAACACGTCGAGCGTCTCCATGTCGACGGCGGTCTCGGGCAGCCACATGCCTTCCGGGTTCCGGCCGAAGCGCCTGCGGAAGTCCGCGATGCCCCAGCGCACCTCGGTCACCTTGTCGCGTCGGGACGCGAGCGGAAGGATGACGTGGTGATAGGGCGCGGCGAGGGCGTTGCCGAAGCCGGAGCGCGCGAGGCTTCGGGCATCGGCTTCGAGGAACGCGGCATACGTGTCCGGCGCCTCGCGGGCGAGCCAGCGGAGCAGGGTGGGTCCGGCGTCCCAGCTCATCCACTCCAGCGTGTTCAGCACGTCCCGGATGCGCCCTTGCGCGTCCAGCAGCCGAGCCTCGGTCACCGGTCGGTAGCACTCGGCCAGAACCCGCTCGTTCCAGTCGTGGTAGGGTGCGGCCGAGGCTTCACGCGGCACCCGGTCAATCCAGGGGAGCGCGCGAGGCGGCTGGTAGAAATGTCCGTGCAGCACGACCGAGGGTCGCGTCACTCGGAGCCCTCCCCTTCCCGTGCTCCGCTCTCCGCATGCTTGACTCTTCGGTGCACGCGCGCGAGCCGGTAGACCTCGGCGTACGTGGCCGCCGACCGGTCCCAGCTGAAGTCCCGGGCCATCGCCGCTCGCACACGCTCCTCCCAGGCGGTCCTGTTGCGATACAGATCGATGGCGTACATCACGGCCTCTTCGAGCGCCCAAGGCTGATACTCGTCGAACAGGAAACCCGTGATACGGTCTTCGACCGTGTCCGCCAGGCCTCCGACGCGGCGCACCACCGGCAGGGCTCCGTAGCGTTGCGCCCTCATCTGCGTCAGACCGCACGGCTCGTAGAGCGAGGGCATCAGCAGGAAATCCGCCGCTGCGAGCAGCTTGTGCTCGCGCTCCTCGGTGAACTCGAAGCTGTGCCCGATACGGTCGGGAGCCCGTGACGCAAGCTCCGCGATGGCCGTCTTGTAGCGTTCCTCTCCCTCCCCGAGAAAGGCCCACTGAGCCTCGAGCCTCGGAATCATCTCCGCCCCGAGAATGATGTCGAGACCCTTTTGCTCGACCAGCCGGGCGCTCATGGCGAAGAGGGGCACGTCCGGATCCAGGGTGAGGCCGAGCCGCTTCTGGAACCAGACCTTGCAGCGAGCCTTCCCCGTGAGATCCTCGGCGGAGTAGCGCGCTTCGACAGCGGGGTCGGTGGCCGGATTCCACACGTCGTAGTCGATGCCGTTCACGATCCCGACGAAGCGGTCCTGGAGCTGGTTGAACGCGTCGTGCAGCCCGAAGCCGCCGGTGCGGGTACGCAGCTCATGCGCATGGGTCGGACTGACGGTCGTCACCATGTCGGCGAACGCGAGTCCGCCCTTGAGGAGATTCACCTGACCGTACCACTCGAGCCTGTCCCAGCGGAACAGATCCGGCGCCAGGCCGAGCTGCGCCAACACCTCGGGTCCGTAGTGCCCCTGATAGCCGGCGTTGTGCACGGTCAGCACCGACGCGATGTCGTCGTAGAAGGGGTCGCCGGCACGCTCGGTACGGAGGTACACCGGCGCCAGCGCCGTATGCCAGTCGTGCGGATGGATCACCAGCGGCCCGTCCGCAACGTCGGGAAGTCGCTGGAGCACGGCCCGCGAGAAGAACGAGAAGCGGAGGTGATTGTCGGGATAATCGGTGCCTTCCCCGTAGAGACCTGGCCGGTCGAAGAAGTCTTCGTGCTCCACGAAGTAGACCGTCGGCTCCCCGTCCCCCACATTGCCGTCGCGAAAGATACGTGCACGCTGCACGCCCTGCGGCGTCATGACCTCGAACGGCTCCCCCCAAGGCTCGAGCTTCGCCGTGGAGTCGCGCACACGCCGGTAGAGCGGCATGAACACCGCGACCTTCCGGCCGGTCCTGGCCTGGAAGGTGGCGATCCCCCTCACGGCCTCGGCCAGGCCACCGGTGCGGGCGTACGGCCAGTACTCCGTGGCAAGATGGACGACGGTGTGCTTGGGCATGACGCTCACTCGGCCTTGCGGTGGACCCGGGGAACTCCTTGCGACAACATACAATACCGGGCGGCCGAGTTCGACTGGACGCCGGTCGCCGTCTGCCCTTCGTTACCCGCCAACCTCAGAGCCACCCGTGACCGCCCCCTCCCACAAAGTCACCCAAGAAGTCATCGACGCGCTGGTAGCGGGCACCCTCGCAACGCCGTTCGAGGTGCTCGGCATGCACCCCGCCGGAACGGAGCGTGAGCCCCGAAAGGTGGTGCGGGCGTTCGTACCCTGGGCCCGATCGATCGAAGTGCTGCGGGGCGACGCGCGCGTACCGATGGAGCGCATCCACGAGTCCGGATTGTTCGCCGCCGACTTCGACGAAGAGATTTTCTTTCCGTATCGTCTGGCCGTCACCGACTCGGAAGGTCAGACCTGGAAAGTCCACGACCCGTACTGCTTCCCACCCGCCCTCGACGAAGATCGCGTGCGCGCCTTCCTGGTCGGGACCGAGCACCGCGTTCATCAGGTCCTCGGCGCGCGCATCATGGAGTTGGAGGGCGTGCAAGGCACGCTCTTCGGCGTATGGGCTCCACACGCACGTGCTGTTTCGGTCATGGGCGATATGAACGGGTGGGACGGGCGCTGCCATCCCATGAGGCCGCGGGGTGAGACCGGTATATGGGAGCTCTTCATTCCGGGCGTCGGCGCGGGCGCACGGTACAAATACCGCGTCGTCGACATCCACGGCTCGGTGCTCGAGAAGGCCGATCCCTGCGGACGTGCCGTGGAGCTGCGTCCGGCGACGGCGTCGGAGGTCTGGGACGAGGGCAGCTACACCTGGGAAGACGACGCATGGATGGAGTCCCGCGCGCGCTGGAACCCCGATGAGACGGCGATCTCCGTGTACGAGGTGCACCTGGGTTCCTGGCGCCGCACGCCGGGTCGCGCGCCGGACGAGCCGGGTTGGCTGCCCTACCGGGAACTCGCGGACCGGCTCGTTCCCTACGTCGTCGAGATGGGGTTCACGCACCTCGAGCTGCTCCCGGTGCTCGAGCACCCGCTCGACCAGAGCTGGGGATACCAACCCCTCGGGTTCTTCGCGCCGACGTCGCGCTTCGGCACGCCCGACGACTTCCGTTACTTCGTCGACAAGGCGCATCAGGCGGGCCTCGGCGTGATCCTCGACTGGGTTCCGGGCCACTTCCCCGAGGACGCCCATGGCCTGGTACGCTTCGACGGGACCCCGCTCTACGAGCATTCCGACCGCCATCAGGCACGTCATCCGGACTGGGGCACGCTCAGCTTTGGATTCGAACGACCGGCCGTGCGCGCCTTCCTGATCTCGAGCGCGCTCCACTGGCTCGAGGACTACCACCTCGACGGGCTCCGGGTGGATGCGGTCGCGTCGATGCTCTATCTCGACTACTCACGGCACGAAGGGGAGTGGACCCCGAACGTCCACGGGGGCCGGGAGAACCTCGGCGCCGTAACGTTCGTGAAGGAGCTGAACGACGCCGTGCACGCATCGTGTCCGGGTGCGCTCACCATCGCGGAGGAGTCCACGTCTTGGCCGCAGGTCTCGCACGGGACGGACAGGGGCGGGCTCGGCTTCGACCAGAAATGGAACATGGGGTGGATGAACGACACCCTGGAGGTCATGGAAACCGACCCGCTCTACCGGAAATACCACTACGACCGGTTCACCTTCTCCCTCCTTTACGCATTCAGCGAACGCTTCGTGCTGCCGTTCTCGCACGACGAGGTCGTGCATGGAAAGCGCTCCCTACTCTCGAAGATGCCGGGGCCGAACGAAGAGAAATTCGGCACGCTCAGGGCGCTGTACGGATTCCAGTGGGGACATCCCGGCAAGAAGCTCCTCTTCATGGGCGGAGAGATCGCGCAATGGACCGAGTGGAACGTCGACGGGGAGCTGAACTGGTCGCTCCTCGACGTCGACGCCCACGAAGGCATTCGTCTGCTCGTCGGGGATCTCAATCGGGTGTACCGGAACGAGCCGGCGCTCCACGCCCAGGACTTCCATCCCGACGGCTTCGAATGGCTCGACTGCGACGACCGCGACCGGGTCATCCTGTCATGGGTGCGGTGGGCGCCCGGGTGGGACGACTACGTCGCGGTCGTCGTGAACTTCACGCCCGTCCCGCGCCCCGACTTCAAGCTACCGCTGCCGTTCGCCGGACGGCATCGCGTGGTGCTCAACACGGACGCCCCCGAATACGGGGCGCCCGGGGACCTCTGGGTACCTGCGGAGCTCGACACGCGTCCGGAGCCGTACAAGGGTCGCGAGCACGTGCTCGATCTCCCGCTCCCCGGCCTGACCGCGATCTACCTCAAGCCGGATCGCTGAACCGGTCGGCTCCACCGGGAGCGCTCGAACCCGCGTCCGCACGTGATAGAATGCCCTCGGTCGGTGGATCGTCCTGCTCGAGAGTGCCGGATAGGGCGGGTACGTAGAAGCGCGACGCGTACTCCTGAACCATACGGCGAGTCGTGAAGCGGTGTCCCGCGATCCGCAACGCGTGCTTCATGTAGTGCACGAAGCCGTGCGGGACGCCGTCCTTGTCCTGGTCGTAGTAGAGCGGCACGACCTCGCGTTCGAGGATGCTGAAGAGCGCATCATGGTCCTGGTGATCCACCTCTTCGTCACTGCCCTCGACCCGCGGCAGCGCCCAGCCGTTGTCACCCGCGAAGCCTTCCGCCCACCACCCGTCGAGCGTGCTCAGGTGCGGCACGCAGTTCAACGCCGCTTTCATACCGCTCGTACCCGACGCCTCCATCGGTGCGCGCGGGGTGTTCAGCCAAACGTCGACGCCCTGCACGAGCCGGTGCGCCACGTGCAGCTCGAAGTCCTCCAGGAACGCGATCCGGCCTTCGAAGCGAGTATCCCGGGTAGCCTGCCAGACCTTCTGTAGGATGCCCTTCGCGATGTCGTCGGCGGGGTGCGCCTTGCCGGCGAAGATGATCTGGACCGGCCGATGCGGATTGGTGAGGAGCCGCGCGAGGCGCTCCTCGTCCATGAAGAGGAGGTGTGCCCGCTTGTACGCCGCGAACCGGCGGGCGAATCCCAACGTAAGCGGCTCGGGACCCAGAAGCGATCCGCCACCGACCAGATGCGACGCGTCCTTCCAGACGTCGCGCCAACGGGTTCGGGACTCCTCTCGGCAGAAGTCGAGCAGGCGCTGCTTGAGGTCGACGTGCGCCTCCCAGACCTTCGCGTCGTCCAATTCCAGCACCCGGTCCCAGAGACCCGGGTCGTCGATGCGGCTCCCCCACTCCACTCCGAAATGCTCGTCGAACAGCTCCATGTAGCGGTGAGACATCCAGGAGCCGAGGTGCACGCCGTTCGTCACCCCGTGGATCGGAACGTGCGAGGCGTCCCGGCCGGGCCAAAGCGACTTCCAGAGATCGCGGGTCACGTCCCGGTGCAGCATGGAGACGCCGTTCACGTGCCCGGCAAGCCGGACGGCCGCGGCCGTCATGTGGAACCGACCATGATTGATCTCGGGGTGGCTTCCGATTTCCCCGAACGTCTGGCGGTCCACACCCAGCGTCTCATGGTAGCGCCCGCAGACCGAATCGATGAGGTCCGCCGCAAACATGTCGTGTCCCGCCGGAACAGGCGTGTGGGTCGTGAACACGGTTCGTGCCCGGACCCGGCCGATGGCCTCCTCGAAGGTCGTACCCTCCGCCACGTGCTCCCGCAGGCGTTCGACCATCATGAAAGTGGCGTGACCTTCGTTCGCATGCCACGCACCCGGATCGATGCCGAGGGCTCGCAACACGCGGACGCCGCCGACGCCAAGAATCCACTCCTGCTTGAGCCTGTGTTCCTGTCCGCCACCGTAGAGCTGATACGTGAGCTCCCGGTCCATCGGGTCGTTCTCCGGGAGGTTGGTATCGAGAAGCACGAGATTCGAACGCCCCACCGCCAGTTGCCAGGCTCCGATCGCGACCTCACGGCCTCCGGTTTCGAGCACCGTCAGCGCGTTCTCGCCCTGGGGGCCGGAAAGACGCACCAGCGGCATGATCCGGGGGTCGAACGCCTCATCCGAGCCCTGCTGCCAGCCTTCCAGGTTCAGATGCTGGTCGAAATAGCCCTTCGAGTAGAGGAGCCCGACGCCGACGAAAGGCACCCCGAGGTCCGACACCGCCTTGCAGTGGTCGCCGGCCAGCACGCCGAGGCCACCGGAGTAGATCGGAATGGAGTTGTGCAGCCCGAACTCCGCGCAAAAATACGCAACCGGTGCGCTGCCCAGATCCGGGAAGTTGCGCCTGAACCAGGTATCTTCCGACTGGAGGTCGTGATCGATCTCCGCGACGATGTCGTCGAGCTTCGCGAGGAAGTCGGGGTCACGGGCGAGCTGCGCGAGGCGGCCCGGATCCAACTGCCTGAGAAGGGCGACCGGGTTGTGCCGCAGCGCTGACCAGAGAACCGGATCCAACTCGTTGCGCAGAAAGCTGCGCGCACGGCGGTTCCAGCGCCAGATAAGGTTGAGCGAGAGACGTTCCAGATCCTGCAAGCGCTCTGGCAAAAACGGGATCTTGCCGGTGCTGTCGTTCATGAGTTGCGAATCCGTGACCCGACAAGCGGGTTGTGTTGGCGGGAAGGTCGCTGGAATTTCGTCAGCGCCTCCCACAATGTGAAGGGCGTAGAACAGATCCCTGGGTCACGGTCGTCATTCGAATCCGTGTCCCTTCTCCGACGGAGTATAAGAACGATGGACGCACAGTCAGAACACCGCGCCGAAGCGCTTCGGGCCTTCGTCAGCCGTCATCCCGACGGATGGCATCACGGAGACTGGGAGCGTCTGGTCGGAGAGCTTCGCGGGCGCGGCCTGCTCCCCGACGGCCAGGAGGACCTGCTCGGGAAGGAGCTCGAGCGCGAGCGGGTGCGGCAGATCCTGGAGAGCCTCGAGGTGCCGGGCCTGGGACCGAAGCGAAGGGAAGCGGTCGCCGAGGCGTTCGGCCACGTCTGGAAGCTACGGAATGCATCCGTCGAAGACGTCGTCTCACTCCCGACCATAAGTCGGCGAATCGCCGCGGACCTGGTGGCCGCTCTGCGGTGACGCGCCGGGGTCACGCTCCGAGGGCGCGGTCGATCATCCGTTGCAGGACTTCGGGGCGGAGGGCTCGCGCATCGGTATAGGTCGGCCACGGGGCCCGGAACGTCACGGCCGCACACGTGAACTCGAAGCCGGCAGGCTCATCGCTCGGCTCGCGGCGATCCGACCCGACGACACGCGCGTCCGCACCCGCGGATCGCCATGTGACAAGCCAGGTTACGCCGTCCCGGTCTCGGAACTCGACATCCGACACGACATATCTCCCTTCGAAGCAATTTCGGAATCCCAATCCACTTCATGATACAAGCGCTACGCACGCCGCGCGATGGCCAAGGGTCTCTCGAACGCGCTTCCACTCTGTAACAACGCCCGGGGGGCCGCATTGCGGCCCCCCCGGGCGCATGCCCCGCCAGGGACTCGAACCCCGAACCTACTGATTAAGAGTCAGTTGCTCTGCCAGTTGAGCTAGCGAGGCTTTGGTAGCCCGGTAAGTTATGGTTCCAAGGCCCGGGGTCAAGCTCTTGAGGGCCCCCGCCCTCAGGGCGGCGGCGTGCTCTCGGCACCTTCCGGATCGAGGAGCGATGCGCCAGGCGCCAGCTCCCGCGCGCGAGCGAGCGCCTCGGTCGCAGCCTCGGCGTTCCCGAGCGCTCGCTCGCTCATGTAGACCCCGAACCACGCCGCGGCCGACGTCGCGTCGATCTCGGTAGCCCTCATGTAGTGCCGAGCGGCCGTCTCGTAGGCTCCCGAGCGTGTCGCCAGGTTTCCACTGTCGAGCTGCGCGACGAGCGCCGGGTCGAGCGTCTCTCTGGCTTCCTGCACGGCGTCTCGAGTGAGGGAGTCCGTTCGCTGGTCATCCCCTCGACACGCCCCCTGCCCGAGTGTGAGGAGCACACCGACCGAGAGGTGCACGAACCGGCACCGTGAGGCCTTCATGGTGACCCACCCCCCAGCGGATTGCCGACATGGCACGCGAGACACGTGCGTGGAGACGTCGCCCAGGCCCTTTCCGCGTCGAACCCCGGCTGATGCGGACTCACCTTGAACGAGCCCAGCACGCCATGGCACTGCACACAATCACGCTGCTCGTGACACGACGCACAGCTCTCGAGATTCTGGCGCGCGGCCTGCCCGTGCCGGAGCAACCAGATCGGCTCTGCGTCGTGATAGCCGGTTCCGAGCCGGCCGACGCTCCCGAAACCGCTCTCCAGGTGGCAGGCACGACAAAACGCGGCCGTCTCGTGACACGCCGCGCATTCGTCTGCGCGGCCGAACGCGGCCGCCGAGTGTCCGGCCACGAACCCGGACGGATGGTAGCTGGCCCCCGTGGGCGCGTCGTGGCAGTCGGTACAGTACGACTCGGTATGGCACGTCGCGCAACTCCCGTCGTCGGCGGCCGCGAGCGTCCCGTGCGCTTCCGGAAAGAAGGGAGACGCGTGCGTCCCCGGGGCGTCCGGCGTCAAACCCACGCCGGGCGCGTGCACATCGGCGCGACGAGGGAGCGCTCCCACGACATCAGGAGCCGGCGAAACATGGCAGGCGCGGCAGTCTTCGGTCGTGTGGCACGTATTGCACGACGCCGCCTCCGCCACGGGTGCGTGGCGCTCGTCCCAGCGCTCCTCCCGGTGCGACTCCGGCAGCGGATACGCGGCGCTCGCGGGCGGAAGCTCCAGTTCCGGCGGTGCCGCCGGGATCCGTGCCAAAACCGGGTTACCGGTGTCGACGTGACACGCCACACAGCGATCGACCGTATGACAGGTGGCGCAGCGTGCGGCACCCTGTTGCGCCTCGCGCCCATGTCCCACCGGAAGGAAGCCGCCATCCAGGTGATCCGTCGGGACCGGAAGCCCGGAAATCCTGTCCATGGGGAGGTTGGTGCTGGCGAGCGGCACGTGACAGGTCTCGCACGACTCCGCGGAAGCGGATGAAGGCGCGAAGTGATCGTCCTGGGCTTCACCGTG
The DNA here is from genome assembly GCA_040904885.1 of Gemmatimonadota bacterium. Taxonomy (GTDB): domain Bacteria; phylum Gemmatimonadota; class Gemmatimonadetes; order Longimicrobiales; family Gaopeijiaceae; genus JAWLHJ01. Next base: position 21,472 of record JBBDSN010000076.1, read on the forward strand.
ACAGGCGAAGCAGGCGGCCTCCTCCACCCGTCCCTCCACGCGCATGCGTGCTTCGCCGGGAACGGAGTGGCACGCTTCGCACGTCGCCGCGGCTTCTTCCGCGGTCTCCAGATCGAGCCTGTGGCTCGCATGCTCGAACCGAAGGTTGCTCGCAGTCTCCGACGGTCCCGTCCAGGACACCGGAGGCAGATCCGCCCCGTCGTGACACTGCGCACACTGCGCGGAAGGCGGGAAGCCAGGTTCCGAGCCGGGCGTCGCCACCGTGTGACAGCCGGTGCAGACCGGAAACAGGCCCGCGTGCGCCCCGTGCGGGAACGGCTCTTCCTGCTCGCCCCCGAACGCCGAGACCATGCCCGCAAAGGCGCCCACCGCACCGAGCGCCGCAGCCAACGCGAGCAGGTGGCTCCAGCCGAGACGTCTTCTCATCGCCCAAAGCTCCCGGGCGTCGTCGATCCCGGATCCCGGCCTATCAGGAGGCGGACCGACGACCAACCCCGTGTCTGGTTCCACGGGTCGCCGGCGACGCCACCCTCGGTCCGGGCCCGCAGCACCGAACCCCCCCCTGAGAACGAGAGGCGATCCGTCACGCGCACGCCTCCGCTGACTCCGGCACCCACGGCTCGGCCGTCGCCCAATCGGTACTGCTCGATCTGCTGGAACGTCCGGCCGGACGCCGTGACGAAGGTGCCCTCGGACGGGGTCCAGCTCGCCGTGCCTTCCAGCGACCCGAGGTAGCCCCCGGGCCCCCATTCGAGGTCGTAGGTCGCACCGGCGGCCCACGGGCCCTCCGGGCGCCACATGACGTCGACGCTCGCCCGCCGCCCCGTGTCTTCGAGGGGCCGCAGGACGACCACGGTCCCGGGATCTCCGTATCGACGCAGGCCGAACGAGGCCCGCGCCGACCAATCGGCGAGCCCCGCCCAGCCGACCCTGACCGTGCCCTCGCTGTAGGAGACCGGTTCGAAGAGGCCCCAGATCGTCGACAACGAGAAATACGGCACGTACCGCGAGGCGGAGCCCTCGAGAATCCAACGGGCATCTTCCAGAGGCACGCTCACCGTGACGTGTCCCTTTCCAAAGCTCCTCCGGGCCACGTCGTAGTCGAGCGCTCCGCGGACGGAAGCGATCGAAGTCGCGGTGCTGACGTCGAGCGATGCGCGCTCGGAAGCCAGCCCCGAACGATCACCGAGGATCTCCCGATGATATCGAGCCGTGAGTGACGCCCCGGAGACACGCCCACGGACCGACGTCCCGATCAGGTACACGCCCTGGTCCGGCAGAAAGTCCTCGAGCCCGCGCAACGCCTCGTTCGCCGGGTCACGCAACCCACGGGCAAGGCTTCGGCCGCCGTACCCTTCGACTCTCAACGAACGGCGCGTCCAACGAACCATCCCTCCGTCGAAGGAAGGAAAGCCCAACCCAGACCGGACTTCCTGGCGCCCCAACCGGAACGTGAAATCGCCCCGCACGAGGTCGGCATACGCGAGCATGGCGTCGAACGGGTCGTCCGAGCGGGGCCATTCGAACCCGCCCCCGAGCCGCTGCCGGGTGCGGAGCTGGAGCGTGGTACTCAGACCTCGAACACCGAACCCCCAGGCGGTCAGGAACAGGTCCTGGCTCGCCACCGCCGCCAGCTCGGGCTCCGCAGACGTATAGCACGGCGTCTCCGAGGGGCATGGGTCCGCAAGCCGGACGACCGGCCGCATTCCGATGAGCTGGGCGGACGAGCCGACCCACCCCCTGGCCTGCTGGGCCTCGGCGGTACACGGCACCCCCACGAGCACGGCCATGGTCACGAGCGCGAGCAGTGAAGACTGTGGCTTCGCGTCCAGTCCGGCCCGTCTGCTCATCGATCCGCCCCGGTGAAGCCCGGACCGGTCATCGCGTGGCATTCGGCGCAGTCGCCCTCCGGACGGTGGTCCCAGAGGTCCTGGTGGCAGACGAGACACACGGTACGGCTGCGCTCGACCTGCTCGAACGGCAGGTCCTGATGACATCCACTGCCCCCGCAGCCGAGATGCGCGGTGTCCACACTGTGCGCCCCCGGTGCCGCCGGCACATGACACGACGCGCAATCCACGGCCGCGTCGTGGTGTGGCTCGTGACACGACGCGCAATCGACCTGAGCCGCCGAGCGGGTCGGCCCCTCCGCGTGACACGTCGAGCACGTCTCGCCCTCGTGCGTTCCGTGATCGAACGGCAGGGCCCGCCCAGGCCGCTCGCCCACGGAGAGCGAGAGGGTGCGGCGAACCTCGACGGCCGCCCCACTCCCACCGGGCTCCGCGTGGCAAGCCACGCAGTCGGTCGCGACCGGCTCGCTGTGGTGGCAGCTCCGGCAGTCGGCCACCGTCGTCACTGTGAGCGCTCCGTGAACCGGTTCGGAAGCGTGACAGGACGCGCAGTCCACATCCCGATGCTCGGAATGGAGGAAGCCGGGTGGCTCCTGGGGTTGGTGCACGGCGAACCCGGCGCCGCGCGACGCATGCACCGCACCGAGGAGGCCGGCATCCGCGTCGTCGAAAATGTCCACGTGGCAGGCGACGCAGTTGTCGCCATCGACACGGAAATCGTGGGCCTGGTGACAATACATGCAGTCCGCCGCCACGTCCTCGTCCAGCCCACGGTGGAACGGCGTGAGTGCTTCCGCATCCGTGTGACATCCCGCGGTCGCACACGACGACGACGCCTCTTCTGGCGTGGCCTGCACGTGCGGGTTGTGACAGGACGCACAGGTCCCCTCGTGCGGGTCGTCCTCCGGCATCGTGGCCATCGCCTGCATGGCGTGACACGACAGGCAGGTATTCTCGTCGGGCGCGAGCGCGGCGAGCGCCACCTCGCCTCCGGACCGGTCGAGCGCCGTGTTGAACCCGTGGCACGCGGCACAGTGGATGGTGAGATCGCTCATGCCACCGAGCTGGATGCCGCTATCGGTATGGCAGCCGGACTGCGCGCAGGTGCGATCCACGGCGGCGAACTCGTGAAGCGAGCTGGCGTGGCACTCGACGCACTGGAGGCCCTCGAGCGCGGGATCGTCCGACTCGAGGTGAACCCGGTGACCCGCGGTGGCCGCAACCGAACGCCAGCGCTCGGGGTCGCCTTCGATGTGACAGCTCGCGCACAGGTCGTTCGGCACCTCGGCATGCGCGGAGATCTCGTCCGGATTCTCCACGAACTGGCTGAGCCCCATCCGGCTCCGCTCGATCAAAGACGGCTGGTGGCAATCCTTGCAGCCGAGGTCCTGATGCGCGCTCTGGGCAAATCGCTCGTACGGATCCGCCATGAGATGGCAGGACAGGCAAAACTCGTTGTCGTGCTCCACGAAGTCGTACGTGCGGTACGCGTAGTAGCTCCCCGTCCCGACCGCGCTCACCAGGACGACGCCGAGCACGGCCAAGGCGGGCAGCGACAGCCTGCCGATCCACGACGCGATCCGGCCGCGGCGCGCGGTCTTGGGAGGGTCGGGCTCCATGCGCGCTCAGTCGCGCCCGCGACTCACCGATTCCCCGCGGCCGGGGCCCTGGCGGGTGCCGCGAGCCCGTACCTCGACTCCACCTCGTCGATGCTCGCGAGGAGCAGTGCCTCGATCAGGAATGGGTTGTGGACCGCCGCCCCACCGGAGCGCGCGAGCTCCAGGTTGAACTGGGACCCCTCGCCGACCGTGTAGCGGTCGTCGTCCGGGTCGAACTCGGTCGCCGGAATCTGGGCGATGAGCGTCTCGAGGTCCGCGGCGTGGCCTTCGATGCGGTTCTCTGCGTTCGTCTGCAGGTTTCGGGCGATATCGGCCGTGCCGTGGCAGCCGGACGTCGCGCACCCCGCGTACGAACGTTCTTCCCGCTCGCAGTCGCCGCCGGTGGGAATCCCTTGCGCGTCCACGCACGGCGTCGCGTCGAACGAGTGCCCCGCCGACTGGAAGACGAAGTCGCCGGTGTCCTCGTCGGTGACTTCGAACGATTGGACGTGACACGAGGCACACAGCCTCGGGTTCGCTTCCGGCGTCCCGTGGGTTCCGACCAGCCGGCCGCCCGGGAAGCTCATGTTGGGCGGCCACCACCCGGCGACGCCGAGAAGCGTCGGACCCTCGGGTGAATGCGGGCCACGGAACGTCGTGGGGTCGGGCGTGCCACGCTTGTTGTGGCACATCATGCACAGATTCTGATCTTCGCTCGGGGCATCGATCGGGAACCGGAGCTGACCTGGGTTGTCCGAGCCGTGCGGGTCATGGCAAACGGCGCAGGTGATGGCGAGATGCTCACCCGACTGTGCGACGTCGTCCTGTTCGAGGTAGGTCGTCTTGACGCCGAACATGGCAAGCGCGCCCTCGCCGGTGTGGCAACTCGAACACTCCGGCCTGCCTGCAGGATAGGCCTGGATCTGCCCATGGCCCGACTCCGCCCACTCGTCGGCGAACGGGTGGTGCGCTCCCTGATGACACTCCGCACATCCGAGCGTCAGATCCAGCCCGACATCCATGGCCGCGAGCGGCACGGTGGCGTCATTCGGATTCGTGACGTGCAGCAGACCCGGCCCGTGGCAAGCTTCACACTGGACGTCCTGGTAGCGCGCCTCGCCCGTCGCCGCGTGACCGACCGTTCCCGTGGCGACGTTGCCCAACTCCGACACGGTGTGACACCCCTCACAGAACGCCTGGGCGTGCCCGCTGTCCTGCAGCCCGTCCCAAGCCGAAGCGTGGGACGTGACGGCCCACTCCGACTGGACGCCGATATGGCAGTTCCCGCACACCGTGAGCTTGGATTCCTCGTCCGTGTATCCCAGGAAGCTTCCAGCGGCGTCGAGCGGATCCTCGAACAGCTCGCGATCCCGGAAGACGATTTGCTCGTCGACGCAGCCGGCCACGACCAGAAGCGAGATCCCGAGAAAAGCGAAAACGATGGGTCTGGCGGGCGTGACGTTGATCATGGCCTTCCACTTCCTCGAATCGGTAGCGTGCTGACTGTCCCCCCGCGATGGGGGGCCGGAATCAACCCGGGGGAGAGGGTCCGTGTATCTACGGATGCCGGATCCCTCAACATCCATGCAAACGGGCGCGACCGCAAGATAGCGGCCGCGCCCGTCGCCGGATCGTGACCCGGCACCCGTCTCGTTCAGGTCGTCAGAACGCGCTGATGCCCGTGACGGCCTGGCCGAGAATGAGCGAGTGGATGTCGTGCGTGCCCTCGTAGGTGTACACCGACTCCAGATTGGCCATGTGCCGCATGGAGTGGTACTCGACGAGAATGCCGTTGCCCCCCAGGAGACGACGGGCCTCGCGCGCGATGTCCGTGGCCATGTCGCAGTTGGCGCGCTTCGCCAACGAAACCTGCTGCGGGGTCATCGTGCCCTCGTCCTTGAGGCGCCCCAACCGGTAGGCGAGAAGCTGGGCCTGCGTGATCGACGTGAGCATCTCGGCGAGGCGGACCTGCTGGATCTGCTTTCCGCCGATCGGGCCGCCGAACATGACCCGCTCCTTGGCGTACGACCGCGCCTCGTCGAAGCAGGCCATCGCCGCGCCGACGACCCCCCACGCGATGCCGTAGCGCGCCTGCGTCAGGCACTGGAGGGGATGCTTGAGCCCCTGGGTGCTGCCGGGCATGAGGGCGTCGTCCGGCAGCTCGACGTCCTCGAGCACGAGCTCGCTGGTGTCCGACGCGAGCAGGGACAGCTTGCCCTTCTGGTCCCGCGCGCTGAAGCCCGGCGTGTCGGTCGGCACGACGAATCCGCGGATCCCCTTCACGTCGCCGAGTTCACCGGTCTGCGCCCAGACCACGGCCACGTCGGACATGGAGCCGTTCGTGATCCACATCTTCGCCCCGTTCAGCACCCATCCGTCCGACGTCTTCTTCGCCGTCGTGATCATGCCGGCCGGGTTCGAGCCGTAGTCGGGCTCGGTGAGGCCGAAGCACCCGATCGCCTCTCCGGTCGCGAGCTTGGGCAGCCAGGTCCGACGATGCTCCTCGCTGCCGAACGCGAAGATGGGATACATGACGAGCGCGCCCTGGACCGAGACGAACGAGCGGATGCCCGAATCGCCGCGCTCGAGCTCCTGCATGATGAGCCCATACGCCACGTTGTTCAGACCCGCGCAACCGTACTCCTCGGGCAGGTTGGCTCCGAGCACTCCGAGCTCGCCGAGCTCCGGAATGAGCTCCGTGGGGAACTGGCGGTCGGTGTACGCCTTGCCGATGACCGGCATCAACCGGTCTTCGACCCAGCTGCGCACGGTGTCGCGTACCATGCGCTCCTCCTCGGAAAGGAGGGAATCGATGTCGTAGAAGTCGATACCTTCGAAGCGCGCCATCAGTCAATCGTCCGGAGTCGGTGGATCGGGTGCGGGCCGTGAGGCCCGGTGGCCTTCAAGATAACCCGTCGACGGGGTGAGGTGACCTCATCCCGCCGGTCCATTCCGCCACGGTCCCATGGGCTCACGAGTCGTCGTCGGTCGTCGGCAGCTCCGGCGGCTTGGCGTCCACGGCCCGGCGATTCCGGAACCGCATGACCCCGTACGCGATCTCGCGCGCGACCTTCTGGCCCAGCCAGATCGCCGCGGCCACGGTACCGATCCATGCCCCGACCAATAGATCGCTCGGGCGGATGACCCACCAGATATACAGGGCGATGGCCGCACCGAAGCCCAACCCGCCGAGCCATCCCCACCATCCCGCGCGATTGCGTGCATCGATGCGGCACCGCTCGCACCAGAGCAACCGGTCGAGTTCCATGACGTCGTACACCTCGAGACACCGGATGCAGGTCACTTCCTCCGGATAGCGGTCGCGCCAGGTCGGAACCTCGGACGGCATCGGTGCGCTATCCCCGATCCAGTGCCTTCAGGAGCGCGTCGGCATACTCGTCCGTGCCCGCCGTCCCCCCCATGTCGCGGGTGCGGCCGGAAGGCTCGCCGGTCACGACCGTGTCGATCGCGGCCCGGATCCGGTCGGCCGTGCCCGTCTGGTCGACATGATCGAGCATGAGACAGGCGGAGAGCAGGAGCCCGGTCGGATTGGCCACACCCTGCCCCGTGATGTCGGGCGCCGTCCCGTGCACGGCCTCGAACATGGCGGCGTCCTTGCCGATGTTGCCCGCCGGCGCGAAGCCGAGCCCGCCGATGAGCCCTGCCATCAGGTCGGACAGGATGTCACCGAACATGTTCTCCATGACCAGAACATCGAACTGGTACGGGTCGAGAACGAGTTGCATGGCGGTCGCGTCGATGATGCGATCCTCCCACTCGATGTCCGGATAGTCCTTGGCCACCTCGGCCGCGACCTCGAGGAACAGCCCCTGGGTGTACTTCAGGATGTTGGCCTTGTGGGCGAGCGTGACCTTCTTGCGGCCGTGCTTCCTCGCGTAGTCGAACGCATAGCGGGAAATCCGCTCGGCCCCGAAGCGTGTGATGATCATGACCGACTCGGCGGCCGCGCGGCTGTCTCCATGCATACCGATGTAGTGCTCCACCCCGACGTAGAGGCCCTCCGTGTTCTCGCGGATCAGGACGAGATCGATGTCTTCGTAGCGCCCGCCCGGAATGATCGTGCGCACGGGCCGGACGTTCGAGTACAGATCGAAGTCCTTGCGGATCTGCACGTTGATGGAGCGGAAACCGCGGCCCGAAGGCGTCATCAACGGGCCCTTGAGCATCACGCGATTCCGCTCGAAGGAGTCGAGCGTCTCCTGGGGGAGCGGGTCGCGAACCTGCTCGAGCGCCGTGACACCGCCGAGCTGCATGTCGTACTCGAACTCGGCTCCGGCCTCGCGCAGGACGCGAAGGGTCGCCTCTGTGACTTCCGGACCAATCCCGTCTCCGGGAACGACTGTGATCGTCTTGGACATGGTATGATGGTTGAGTGATGCCGGAGCTGTGTCCGGCGGGATCCGACGCTTCAGCGCCGGCCGCTCCTGCCGGCGTACCAGAGCAGTGTACGGGAAACCTCGTCGACCGCCGAAGCCAGGAGCCGGGGGTCTTCTGGAGGATAGGGATCGCCTTCGAGAATGGCGAACCAGCCGACCCGGCCGGTGCGCGTCTCGATGAGCGCGACGGTGATGCGGACCCGGGGGTCGTCCTCGTCCGGGTTCCGGATCAACTCCGCTCGTACCGGGAGCACGGCCGCCTGCGCACCCGTCAGCGCGGAGAGCCGGTAGATCTCCCCGAACAGTGGATCGCCGATGCGGAGCACCTCGGCGGCCAGGAACTGGCCGACCGGCAGCCCCCGTGTCCGTGCGTTCAGGCTCGGCGACCTCGAGAGAGCCCTCTCCAACGCCTCCGGGGGCACCCAGGTGACCTCCGAGGCGCGGGAACGGAGCCCGAACAGGAGTTCCGCGTCAGCATTGCCCGGCACGCCGAGCTGCTGCTGCACCGGATAGATCATCACGGTGGCCCCGCGCAGGTCGGGGGGGACGCCCCGGGATGTGCCCGGCTCGGGAGGCGGCGCCCGTCGCGGGCCGCAAGCGGCCAGCCCGACGACCGTCGCCAGCGTCACCGCGGACGCGAGCGTTCTGTAGCCTCGACCTCGCAAGCGTGGATCTCCTATAGAAAGCGCCCCGGCCACTCGTGCCGACCGGCCCGGTAAGGTAGACGTCCGCCGTCGCGTATTGAACCTCCCCATTGACATCCGACGGCAGGAGTGGCCGATTGGCCGGTCCTTCGGCCGGCCTCACGGATCCGGCCGCCACCCGAACAACCGGAGCACCCGCCCATGAGCGACGCCACCGTCCGCCACGAGAAGTGGGACGACGTCCGCCTCGAGCGCGTTACGGACTCGATCTCCCGGCGCCTCTTCACCGGCGAGCGCATGATGCTCGCGCACGTGCACCTCGAAAAGGGCGCGATCGTGCCCACCCACAGCCATGAGAACGAGCAGCTGACCTGGATCATCGAGGGCGCCCTGCGCTTCTGGATCGGTGAGGAGGGCTCGGACGGCTTCCAGGAACTGGTGGTCTCCGCCGGTGAAGTGCTCTACCTCCCGTCCAACGTGCCACACAAGGCCGAGGCGCTCGAGGACACCTTCGACGTCGATGTGTTCAGCCCGCCCCGGCAGGACTGGCTCGACGGCACCGACGACTACTTCGACCGAACCTGAGGGAGTACGGCATGGACCTAGGACTCGCGGGGCGCGTCGCGGTCGTGTGCGGCTCCAGCCAGGGGCTCGGGCGCGAGGTGGCGCAGACGCTGGCCGAAGAAGGTGCCCGGGTGGTGGTGAACTCCCGTTCACCCGACAAGCTGGCGGCGACCCGGAAGGCGATCGTGGATTCCACCGGCGCCGAGGTCGAGGCGATCGCGGCGAACCTGACCGACCCAGAAGCCGTGCTCGCGCTCATCGAGGGTGCCGAGCAGACCTTCGGGCAGATCGACATCCTCGTGACGAACACCGGTGGGCCACCGTCAGGACCGTTCGAGATGCACTCGGCGGAGGTCTGGCGTGAAGCCATCGCCGGCAACTTCGAGAGCGTCGTGAACCTGGTGCGCGCCGCGCTCCCCGGCATGAAGGAGCGGGGGTGGGGTCGGATCCTGAACGTCACGTCGATCTCGGTCAAACAGCCGGTGGCGGGGCTCATCCTCTCCAACTCGATCCGTGCCGGCGTCACCGGGTTCGCGCGGACGATCGCGAATGAGGCGGCTCCGTTCGGCGTGACGGTCAACAACATCCTTCCCGGCTTCACCCGTACCGAGCGGCTGGTCGACTTGGCCGAGGCGATCGCCAGCCGCGGCGAAGGCACCGTTGAGGACGCCTACGACAGCTGGGAATCCGAGATTCCCATGGGGCGGGTCGGCGAGCCCCACGAATTCGCGGCGATGGCCGCGTTCCTCTGCTCCGAGCGAGCATCGTACATCACCGGACAATCGATCGCCGTCGACGGCGGCTGGATCAAAGGACTCGTCTAATGGGCGCGGTGGCATTCCAAGAAGCCGACTGGATCTGGAAGGACGGTGAGTTCATCCCGTGGAGCGACGCCAACCTGCACATCTTCTCGACGGCGGTGCAGTTCGGCACGTCCGTCTTCGAGGGCATGCGGGCCTACGAGACCCCGCGGGGCCCGGCCATCTTCCGTCTGGACACCCACATCCGACGGCTCTATGACTCGGCCAAGATCTACCGGATGGCGCCCGAGATCGCACCCGAGGCGGTCAAGCAGGCGAGCCTGGACGTCCTCACGCGGAACGGCTTGAAGAGCGCCTACATCCGGCCGATGGTCCTCCGCGGATACGGGGCGCCCGGGCTGAACCCCTTCGCCAGCCCCATCGAGACCTACGTGGGCGCGTGGGCCTGGGGGAGCTACCTGGGGCCGGAAGCCCTGGCCGAGGGCGTGGACGTGTGTGTGTCGTCCTGGCAGCGAGCCATGCCCAACACCTATCCGCAGCGTGCCAAGGCCGGAGGCCACTACGTGAACGCCCAGCTCATGAAGATGGAAGCGGTGCAGAACGGGTACGCCGATGCCATCGCGCTGGGCCCGGGTGGCCTGGTCAGCGAGGGAAGCGGAATGAATCTGTTCCTGGTGCGGGACGGTGTGGTGCTCACTCCGTTCCTGGACGGGACGTCCCTCGAAGGGATCACGCGTGACGCGATCCTCACGATGGCGCGCGACCTCGGTTACCCGACCCGGGAGCAGCCGGTGCCGCGCGAGAGCCTCTATACGGCCGACGAGCTCTTCTTCACCGGTACGGCCGCCGAGGTCACACCCGTGCGCAGCGTCGATGGGATACCGATCGGCGAGGGCAAGGCTGGGCCAGTCGCGCTGGCCCTCCAGGAGCGCTTCATGGAAACGGTCCGCGGTGGGAACGACGATCCGCACGGCTGGCTCACCTACGTCGAGTAGATCGAAGCGTAGAGGGGCGGCCCTGACCAAATCAGGGCCCCCCTCTACAGCCGGCTACGGGTCGGGCAAACCGTCGGCCCTACCAGTCCGGGCTTTCCTCGGCGTCGATCTTCCGGAGCGCCTCACGCAGTCGCGCCTCGTCCTTGTCGCCGAGCCGCGTGACCGGTGCCGGACGCTCGCGCTCGGCCGCACCGTTTCGGATGAGGAGCCCGACGAGCATCCCCATGGTCAGAATGCCGAACGCCGGCAGGAAGTACCCGACCAGGTTGAAGCCCTCACGCGGCGGCGACATGAGGACGGCCGTTCCGAAGTCGGCGACGAAGCTGGCCTCGATCGCTTCCACGCTCTCACCGCGCTCGAGTGACTCACGGATCCTCACGGACCACACCGGCGAGGTGCCGCACTGCATCTGGAACTGGCACGAGTGGACGTCAAGCCCGCATCCGCAGTCGCACTTCAACGCGGTTTCGAGGAGCATGAGCTTCTCCCCCACTTCCCCCACGTGGTAGTGCCCGGCGGTGGGCGCGTTCGGGTCGAACCCACTGTGCGTCGGCCCCGTGGATTGAGCGTGCGCGGGCGCGGCAACGACCGCGAGCAGCGCGAATGCGGTCGTGAGCATGGAAGCCTTCATGGATGGTCCCCGTCCTTTCGTGGAATGCGGTCGCGTACCTTCATAACCATGACCCCCATCGACGTTCCGGCGCGAGCCCGACGCGACAGGAGATTGCCCCGGAAGCTCGCACGGGTTACTTCATTGGCCCTTCCGAATCCTCATCTGTTGAGGTGCTACGGACAACTTTGACTGGGACGCGAAATGACGATCAAGAGACGCGACTTCCTCAAGAAAGCGGGCACCGGTGCGGCCGGAGCGGTAGCGCTCTCCGCCTGCGGCGGAGGCGAAACGGCGACTGGCGGCGGCGCCGGAATCGACGGCCCGCGGGTGAACTGGCGTCTGGCCACGAGCTTCCCCCCGAGCCTGGACATCCTGCACGGCGCCGGCGTACGCATCGGCGAGCGCATCTCGGAGCTCACGGGCGGCAACTTCACCATCCGGGTCTACGCGGCCGGCGAGATCGTGCCCGCGCTCCAGGTCATGGACGCCGTCATGCAGGGAACCGTGCAGTGCGGCGTGTCGCCGGGCTACTACTACACGGGCAAGAACCCCGCGCTCGCGTTCGACACCGCCATTCCGTTCGGCTTGAGCACCATCCAGCAGTATTCGTGGCTCATGCACGGCGGCGGGCTGGAACTCATGAACGAGATCTACTCCGACTTCGGGGTCGTCATGTTCCCGGCCAACTCCACGGGCGCGCAGATGGGCGGGTGGTTCCGCGAGCCGCTCAACAGCCTCTCCGAGCTCAACGGGCTCCGCTTCCGGATTCCGGGCATTGGCGGCGAGATCATGTCCCGCCTCGGCGCCACGGTTCAGGTCCTCGGCGCCTCGGAGATCTATCCGGCTCTCGAGCGGGGCGCCATCGACGCGCTCGAATGGGTGGGGCCGTACGACGACGAGAAGCTCGGATTCCACCAGGTGGCCAAGAACTACTACTACCCCGGTTGGTGGGAAGGCGGCGTGACCATGGGCCTGCTCATCAGCCAGCGCCACTACGACGAGTTGCCGGAGAGCTACCAGCACATCCTCCGAGCGGTGTGCGCGGAGACCTTCGCGGACCGCTACTCGCGCTACGAGCACGCCAACCCGCTCGCGCTGCAGCGCTTGGTGCAGGAGCACGGCGTGACCCTTCGCCCATTCCCGCAGGACCTCATGGACGCGGGCTGGCGCGAATCGAACGCGTACCTCGAGGAGGAGGCCGCGGACAGCGAGTCCTTCCGCAAGGTCTACGAATCGTGGAAGACCTACCGGGATATCGCCTTCCCCTACGCGGCGGGGAATCAGCTTTCGTACTACAACCAGACCTTCACCCGCATCGGTAACCCGCAGATGACGGGCTGAGCAGGGTCCGAGGCGAGGTAGCCGGAGGATTCGTTCCTCCGGCTACCGCTTCCTCGCCAGCGTGACCCCATCCCCGATCGGCACGAGACTCAGCGACACCCGCCGATCGTCCCGCACCTTCCGGCTCATACGTCTTCCAAATCCAATGCGCGATAGCAGTACCAGGCCGCGGCGCTCCGCCAGGGGCGGAACCGGTCGCCGAGCTGCTCGATCGCCCGCGCCGTCGGAACTTCGGAGAGTCCGTGCATCCGGGCGTACCCGGCCCGCACCCCCAGATCCCCGGTCGGCCATACGTCTGGGCGGCGAAGCCGGAACAGGAGGAACATCTGCGCCGTCCATGTGCCGATGCCGTAGACCCGCGTCAGCCGTTCCATGATGTCGCCGTCGGGGTGGACTTCGAGGTCGTCCAGGCAGACCTCGCCCGCCACCGCCTTCTGGGCCAGGTCGCGAATGGCACGCAGCTTCGCGGCGGACAGTCCGGCCCCGCGCAGCTCGGACTCGGGCGCCGCCAGCACCGTTTCAGGGCGGACGTCGCCGCCGAGCGCGGTCACGACGCGCCCGTGGATGGTGCTCGCGGCAGCTCCGGCCAGCTGTTGATAGCAGATGGCGCGTGTCAGATACGAGAAGGGTGGATCGGAGCACCGGGTCTTCAGCCAGCGCGGCCCGGGCGATCCGCGGGCGGAGGACCGGAGGACGCCCCATCCGGTTCCCTCTACCCCAGCGTCAGACGGTCGGCAGCGCGATCCATCCGAGTACCGCGAGCACGACCATCTGGATCGCGATGAACGGGATCACGCCCTTGTAGATGGACGTGGTCTCGATGTCCCGCGGCGTCACGCCCCGCAGATAGAACAGGCTGAATCCGAAGGGCGGTGTCAGGAACGAGGTCTGCAGGTTCACCGCCAGCAGGATGCCGAGCGCCGTCAGGTCCACGCCCAGGATGATCGCAGGGGGCACGATGAGCGGCACGATGATGAACGCGATCTCGAAGAAGTCGATGAAGAACCCGAGAATGAACACCATCAGGTTCACCACGATCAAGTAGCCCAGCGCCCCGCCGGGAATGCCCGTGAGCACGGTCTCGATCCAGATGTCGCCGTCGAAGCCGCGGAACACCAACGCGAACGCGGTGGAACCGATGAGCAGGAAGACCACCATGATGGTGAGCCGGCTGGTCTCCTCCATCGCGGCCTTCAGCGTCCGGAAGGTCAGCTGCCGGTTCATCGCGGCGAGCACCATGGCTCCGACCGCGCCCAGGGCGCCGGCCTCGGTCGGCGTCGCCACGCCGGCGAAGATGCTTCCGAGCACCACGACGATGAGCGCGAGCGGCGGCAGAAGCGACAGGATCACCTGCTTGAGGAGCGCCACGCCGGTCGTGCGCAGCTCCATCGGGAGCGCGGGCGCCACGTCCTTGTCGACGAACGCCAGGACAAAGACGTAGGCGGCGTAGAGCCCAGTGAGCACCAGGCCGGGGACGAGCGCGGCCCGGAAGAGGTCTCCGACGCTCACGCCCATCTGGTCGCCGAGCACGATGAGCACGATCGACGGCGGAATGATCTGCCCCAACGTGCCCGAAGCGGCGATGACGCCCAGGCTGAGCTCCTTGTTGTACCCGTTGCGCAGCATCACCGGGAGCGAGATGAGGCCCATGGCAGTGACGCTGGCGCCCACGACACCGGTCGCGGCAGCGAGCAGCGCGCCGACGATGACCACGCCCACGGCGAGACCCCCGCGAAAGCGACCGAACAGCGCGCCGATCGTCTCGAGCAGCTGCTCGGCGAGCTTGCTCTTCTCCAGCACGGTTCCCATGAAGATGAAGAAGGGCACCGCCAGAAGCGTGTAGTTCGACATCGTCCCGAACGTCCGCTCCGGCATCGCGAACAACAGGAACAGGTCGAAGTGGTTGAACGCGTGTCCGGCCAACGCGAACAGGAGCGCGGATCCGCCCAGGACGAACGCCACCGGATATCCGGTGAAGATCAGCCCCAGGGTGACGAAGAACATCGCCGGACCCCAGAGGTTCATCATGCGTCGCCCCTCCCGGTCACGGTGTCACCCGCCACGCCATCCACCTCGGGCATCGGCACATGGGCCATTTCGTCGGGCGGGCTCCCTGTCCCTCGCATGATATCCACCTGTTTGATGATGTGGCTCACCGCCTGCATCAGCAGCAGTCCGAAGGAAACCAGGATGAGCGCCTTGATGTGGTACCGCGGTAGTCCACCCGGATCCGGCGACATCTCACGCACGGACCACGAGCTGCTGACCGCGGGGAACGACACGTAGAGCATCAAAATGCAGAACGGTGCCAGGAACAACGCCGTTCCCACCAGGTCGATCATGGCCCGGGTCTTGTCGCTGTAGCGCGAGAACATGACGTCGACGCGCACGTGCACGTCCTTGTTCAGCCCGTAGGCGGCGCCCAGGAGGAAGATCACGCTGAAGGCGTACCACTGGAGCTCCACGAACGGCGTGAGATTCATCGACAGCCCCAGCCCCCGCGAATAATAGCGAAGGACCGCTCCGGTGGCCCCGATGAGGACCATGATGAGCGTGAGCCAACGAATCGTTACTCCGATCATGTCGTTGAGGCCGTCGATTGCGGCACTCAGCTTTCTCAGAATAAGCATGCGCAGATGATGCATAGAGAGGGCGTCCGAGGCAACGGACGCGCGTCAGATCAGATAGCCGCCATCGACGGGAATTACGGTCCCCGTAATGTGCCTGGCCGCTTCGGAACAGAGAAATACGACGACTTCGGCCACGTCCTGCGGATCGCCCAGGCGACCCAGGGCGGACAGCTCGCGCGCTCGGTCGAGGTGCTCCGTCGGCACGCCTTCCGTGAGCCTCGTGGTCCGGATGTACCCCGGCGCGACGGCGTTCACGTTCACGTTCATCGCGCCCAACTCGACCGCGGCGGAGCGAGTGAGGCCGATCAAGCCCGCCTTCGAAGACGCGTAGTTCGAGATCCCGAAATCGCCCCGGATCCCGTGCACGGACGCGATATTCACGATCTTCCCGTACTCCTGCTCGCGGAGTAGGGGCGCCACCGCGCGGATGAAGAAGAATGCGCCGTCGAGGTTGGTCCGAACAACGCCCTCCCATTCGTGGTCCTGCATGTGCCAGAGCGCGCGGTCTCGCCCGATTCCGGCGTTGTTCACCAGAATCTGGAGACCGCCGAGCTCGACATGGGTTTCTGCCACGAACGCGTTGACGTCCGACGAATCCCTGACGTCACAGCTACGGAAGTACACTTTCACTTCGAGCTCGCGCAGACGTCGCGCGACGTCCTGAGCCTCCACACGCGCTCCCGCGCCCGTGTCGAGGAAGCAGAACGCCACGTGAACCCCCAGGCGCGCGAAGGCGATCGCGATGGCTCGCCCGATCCCACTCGAGGCGCCGGTGACGATGGCGACGCGACCGCGCAGGGAGTCGGCCATCAGGACCGGCCGTGGCTGCGTCTCTCCCACCTCGTCGATGAGGGCCTCGACCGCGTCGTTGATGCGCGTGTCCTCGGCCGTCGCAGTATCGGAATCGGTGTCACGACCCGCGCGGGGTCCGTCGCCGGTCGTCGCTTTGGGATGATCGGTCATGGGCGCACAGGCTACCCCGGAAGCTCGGCCGGCGCAATCACGCCAGGTCCGGGACGCGGGGGTGCTGGACCGGCTCAGGCGACCTCAGAGGTCGAGCGCGTCATCCTCGTCCACGGATTCTTGACTGGCCTCGGCACCGTGCTTGATGGTACGACCCTCGACCAGGAACACGACGTCCTCGGCGAGGTTCGTCGCGAGGTCGGCGACCCGTTCGAGATTCTGTGAGATGAGAAGCAGCTCGAGCGCACCGCTCAGTCGCTTCGGGTCCTCGAGCATGTGCGTCACCAGGATCCGGAACATGGAGCGGCGAAGGTCGTCGACCTTGTCGTCGGTGATGCACACCAGGCGTGCCGTGCCCGTGTTCCGCGCGACGTACGCGGCCAACGCATCCGAGACCATCTCCCGGGTGACCTCGATCATCTCCGCGAGTTCCCGGACTTCGGGAATCCGCGGCGTGCCGGCCATGCGCTTCGCCGCCTTCGCGATGTTCAGCGCGTGGTCGCCCATGCGCTCGAGATCGTTCGACAGCTTGTTGGCGGTGATGATTCGGCGCAGGTCGGTGGCCATCGGCTGGTGGAGCGCGAGCAGCTCGAGCACCCGCTCGTCGATTTCGATCTCGAGCTCGTCGATGCGGTCGTCCGTGCGCTTGGCGAATTCGACGACCTCGGGATTACGCTCCAGAGCGGCTTTCGTCGCCGCGGCCAGCACCTCTTCGACGAGGCCGGCCATCTCCATGAGACGGTCCTGGAGCGCGTCGAGCTGATCGTGAAAGTGCCGCTGGCTTGCCGGGTGCGCGTTCAACCGAACCTCCCCGTGATGTACGCTTCCGTCTGTTCCTCACGCGGATTCGTGAAGATGGCCTCCGTCGGCCCGTACTCGATGAGGTGGCCCATGTACAGGAAGGCGGTGTAGTCCGAGATCCGGGCAGCCTGCTGCATGTTGTGGGTCACGATCACGATCGTGTAGTCCTTCTTGAGCTCGTAGATGAGTTCTTCTATCCGCTGCGTCGCGATGGGGTCCAACGCCGAGGCTGGCTCGTCCATCAACACGATCTCGGGTTTCACCGCCAAAGTCCGTGCGATGCAGAGCCGCTGCTGCTGCCCACCCGAGAGCGCGTAGGCCGAGTCGCTCAGCCGGTCGTGGACCTCGCTCCAGAGCGCGCTCTGCTTGAGTGATGCCTCGACCAGCGAGTCGATCTCGCCCTCGAAGCCGTTGATCCGGGGACCGAACGCCACGTTGTCGAAGATGGACTTGGGAAACGGATTGGGCTTCTGGAAGACCATGCCGATGCGGCGCCGCACCTCCACCGGGTCCACGTCTTCGTCGTAGAGGTTCTTTCCGCGGAACGTCACCGCGCCTCGGACGCGGGCCGCAGGGATGAGATCATTCATCCGGTTGAAACAGCGCAACAAGGTGCTCTTCCCGCAGCCCGACGGCCCGATGAGCGCAACCACCTGCTTCTGGGGGATGGCGAGCGAGACCTCTTTGACCGCCTCGTTGTCGCCGTAGAAGACCGAGAGGCCGGTCGTCTCCAGTGCGGGCAGTCCTTCCCCCATATGAATATCGTAAGTCGTTGCCATAATATTAGTTACGGGTCTGGTACCGGTTCCGGAGGACGATCGCGACGGCATTCATGGTGAGGAGCAGCACCAACAAGACGACGATGCCGGCAGCCGCGAGCAGGTGAAATTCCTCCTGCGGACGGGACACCCAGCTATAGACCTGCAGTGGAAGCACGGTGAACCGGTCGAGTGGACCGGACGGCGTGAACGCGATGAAACCCACGGCTCCAACCATGATGAGGGGCGCCGTTTCTCCGACTGCCCGCGACAGCGCGAGGATCGTTCCGGTGAGGATCCCGGGCATTGCCATGGGAAGCACCTGGGTGCTCACGACCTGCCAGCGTGTCGCGCCCAGCCCGTACGCGGCCTCGCGCAGAGTGCTCGGAACCGCCTTGATGGCCTCCTGCGAGGCCATGATGATGACCGGCATCACGAGCAGGGAGAGCGTGAGCGCACCCGAAAGCACGCTCCGATCGAACCCGAGGTACCGGACGAAGAGCGCCAGACCGAGGATGCCATACACGATCGACGGAATGCCAGCCAGGTTCGCGATGTTGGTCTGGATGACACGCGTCATCCAGTTGTGCGGGGCGTACTCTTCGAGGTAGATGGCCGCCGAGACCGACGTCGGGAACGCAATGAACGCCGTGAGCAGGAGGATCCAGACCGAGCCGGCAAGTGCCGCCTTGATGCCGGCCTGCTCGGGGAGGCGCGACGCGAACCCGGTGAGGAATTCTCGAGTGATTCGGGGCACTCCGTCGAGCGCCACGTCCACCAGCAGGACAGCGAGAAAAACGACGCCCACCATGGTCGCGGCGGCGCAAAGCACCGCGAACACCGCCCCCATCCTGCGTCGGCGGCGCGCTCGCGGATTCGACACGCCGGCGAACATCGATTCCGTGTCACTCACTCGTATTCCTCACGGAAGCGGGAAAGGATCCACTGGCTGAGGATGTTCATGGCCAATGTGATCAGGAACAGGGTCATGCCGACCGCGAAAAGGGTCTGGTAGACGATCGTCCCCCGCGGCGTATCACCGAGCGACGCCTGGACGATGTAAGCGGTCATGGTCTGGATCGACTCGAACGGGTTCAGCGTCATGTTGGGCAAATTACCCGCAGCGATGGTCACCGCCATGGTCTCGCCGATGGCGCGGGAGATCGCCAGAATGAACGACGCTACGATTCCGGACAGCGCCGCCGGAACCACGACCCGGGTCGCCACCTCCAGCTTCGTGGCGCCTAGCCCGTACGCACCCTCCCGCAGCACGTTCGGCACGGCACGGAGCGCATCCTCGGAAAGCGACGACACCGTCGGGATGATCATGATCCCGACGACGATGCTCGCGGAAGCCGCGTTGAACACGTCGGTTCCGGGAAGCACGGTCCGGATGAGCGGCGTGACGAACGTCAGGGCGAAGTACCCGTAGACGACGGTGGGAATTCCGGCCAGGATCTCGAGAACCGGCTTGAGCACCTTCCGCAGTCCGGGTTGAGCGTACTCACTCAGGAAGATCGCGGTCAACAGCCCCACCGGCAGCGCGATGATGGCGGCCCCACCCGCCACCATGAATGAGCCGGTGAGGAGCGGGAGCACCCCGAAGTGCTTCTCGAGGAACATGGGCTCCCACCGTGTCCCGGTGAAGAACTCGACGATCGACACCTGCGTGAAAAAATTGATCGTCTCACCGAGCAGGACCGCCACGACCCCGACCGTGATGAGGGTGGACGCGGCCGCGCAGGCGAACAGGCCGGCGCCGATCAGCCGCTCCTTGACGTTGCGGCTCCTCCGGAAGTTGAGCGGCACGCCCTCTCCCTCGACCCCCGCTTTCTCCTGCACCGTTCCGTCCCCTGCCAGCTCGGCTCAGCCGGCGGCGCCGGCCGCCTCCCGGATCCCGGCGATCTGTTCCTGGTACTCTTCCGCGGAGAGGGCGTGGTAGCCCGTCGACGGCACGATAGCCC
>JBBDSN010000077.1:0-5948 GCA_040904885.1 Gemmatimonadota bacterium
GGCGACCGGAGCTCCATCCGGGCGCCCCGATTGGTATTCCGCGAATGCGGCCAGAATGGTGGACCGCCACCTTCACGCATCCACCGATGATTCGTCCTCCTCGCGGAGCCGGACCTCATCGGGCATCACCTGGTATCAGTCAGACGGTCGACCCGATCGTCCGGGCTTCGGCTATCTGGAGCGCTGGCAGAATGGTATTGCACTCGCCTCGAAAGCGAGCGCCCGAAAGGGCTTGGGGGTTCGAATCCCTCGCGCTCCGTTGCGTGCTGCTGCGCCCTCCGACCCAGCTGGGTCGGAGGGCGTTTTGCTCCTACCAGAAACGGTGTCCGATCGGCTCGACCGTTAAACGGAGCTCACGGCACGAGCCCAATTCCGCGAAGATGCGACTTGGCAGCCTTCACCACGTCTTCGACGCCTTCCGCTGAGTCCAGGATCCGGGTCCGCATACGCGTCAGTTCCGAATCCGAGACTTCCCAGGATTCCGCAGCCGCCTGGTAGATGGACCAGTCCGCGTCGGACGCACCACCGCGTCGACCCTCGATGCGTTCCCGTACCACATCGGGTGCCGTTCTGCATTCAAAAAAGAGGGAGCGAACGCCGAGATCGCGAGCGGCTTCCAGGAACGTTCGCCTTCGGGCCTCCTCGCGGAACGATGCGTCGACGATGACCCGCTTCCCCTGGCGTACCCGCTGGGTGGCCTCCTCCAGACACGCCTCGTATGTGCGGTCATCCCACTCGGGGGTATAGATCCCTTTACCGAACGACGCCGCACCGGAAGCCTCAGCTGAGAGCCCGGCCAAGCCCTTCCGTACCCGATCCGACGAGACGACCTCGAATCCTGCGTCCTCGGCGAGCACCTCGGAGACCGTGGTCTTTCCCGTGCCCGGAAGCCCCCCCACCAGCACCAGGCAGGGCCGCCGCCCCGGCTCTTCCAACTCGGAAAGAGCGAGGAGCCAGTGCGCCCGTGCTCTCCTGACGGCACTGCGCCGCTCGTCGCGAGGCACCTCCTCGTCGTTCGCGACGAACCCGGCCACCTTCCCTCGAATGGCGGCACGGTAGGAGACGTAAAAGGACAGGAGGTTGCGGCCCTCCTGATCGTCGGCTTCGTCGAAGTACGCTTCCTCGAAGACCTGCGCGAGATCACGGCGGCCATGGGCCTTGAGATCCATGACCAGGAACGCCATGTCCGCCACGGGATCCGCGTACCGAAAGCGCTCGTTGAATTCGATGCAGTCGATGACCACGAGGTCGTTCGGGGAGCGGCGTTCGGGAAAGAGATAGACGTGGTCCAGATGGAGGTCGCCGTGGGTGTCGCGCGGCACCCCGGCTCGGGCGCGGTCTTCGATCAAGGACCGGAGTTCCCGAAGCCGTAACTCGAGGATGTCGTGAAGCCGGCGGAAGACGGCGTCGCTCACGCACTCGGGCACATGCCCGGCGGACTGCTCCAGATTCTCCCGCGCGTTCCCCGCGACGGTCTCCCATTGGCCGTACCGGGCGATCCCTGGTCCGGACTCGGAGCGATCATGAAACGCCGCGATCCTCCGGCCGAGACTCCGCAGCACGTCCGCTTCGAGCGCGTTGTCGAGGAGGCGTTCCAGCAGTGTGGCCTCGGAAGGAAGCCGCTCCATCTTCACGGCATACTCTGCGGGCGAGCCTTCCGCGTCGACCAGAAGACCCCTCTCGGATTCGACCAGGGGTACGACGCCGAGGTACACGTCAGGAGCGAGACGCCGGTTCAATCGAACCTCTTCCCGGCAGTCGTGCAGCCGCTTCTCGAGCGTCGTGAAATCCAGGAAGTCCAGGTCGACCGGCTTCCTCACCTTGTACGCATAGCGCCCGGCCAGCGCGATCACGGAGATATGCGTTTGGATGATCTCGAGATCCGAGGCGTCGTGTGGGTAGGCGTCGGGCCTGGCCAGATCACGAAGGAGACGGGAGGGCTTCACGAGCTACGAGGCGAGCAGAACGGCGGCGTCTTCATGCGTCATCTCCCGGCGGGATCACGGTCGGCCACGGGCACTTCGGGCAAACGGGGCGCACGGTCGTGTGCCTCCGTCCTTCACGCTCACGCCGCCGCTGCCACGACACAAGGCACCCGAGGGTCCCACCTGTGGGTGTCCTCGCCTAGTTTCC
Source organism: Gemmatimonadota bacterium (assembly GCA_040904885.1). Classification (GTDB taxonomy): domain Bacteria; phylum Gemmatimonadota; class Gemmatimonadetes; order Longimicrobiales; family Gaopeijiaceae; genus JAWLHJ01. The sequence goes on from JBBDSN010000077.1 coordinate 2,134, forward strand.
CGGGTGTGCTGACCCGCGGAGCGCCCCCGCCGCGGTCCATCTGCTCCTCATGCTCCGGTCGTCGAGACCCACCGCTCTCCACGTGAAGCCCCTTTCCCAGCGCGACATCCTCCTGTTCTGGCTCCCGCTGGCCGCCACGTGGATCCTGATGGCGTCGGAGGGACCGTTCCTGGCGGCCGTCATCGCCCGCCTGCCGGATGCGACGTTCAACCTGGCCGCGCATGGTGTGGCCTTCGCATTGGCGGTGCTGGTGGAGTCACCGGTCATCATGTTGATGAGCGCGGCGACGGCCCTGGTTCGTGACGAACGCAGCTTCACCAAGCTCCGCAGGTTCGGATGGATGCTGAACGCTTTGGGCACGGGTCTGCTCCTCGTGGCGTTGATGCCCGGGCCTTACCGTTGGCTCACCGGGACTCTGATGAACCTTCCTGCCGAGGTCGCGGATCTCACCTACGGCGCCCTCTGGTTCTACCTTCCGTGGCCGGCCGCCATCGGATACCGACGCTTCCTTCAGGGCGTCCTGATTCGTGCGGGGCGCACGCGCCTCGTGGCGTACGGCACCGGGATCCGGCTTGTCGCGATGACGACCGGTGCTATGGCGGGTTACTTCCTCCTCGACATCCCCGGCGCCTGGGTCGGGGGGTTGGCCTTGAGCAGTGCGGTGACGATCGAGGCCGTGGCGGCTCGGATGATGGCGGCTGGAACCATCCGTGAGATACGCGCGGGTGCGTGGATCGATTCGGATGAGGACCGCAGCGGTGAGCTACGCTATCGTGAGATCGCCTCCTTCTACTATCCCTTGGCCCTCACCTCGATGATCGGGCTGTCCGTGCAACCGATGCTGACGTTCTTCATGGCGAACAGCGTCAGCCCGGTTCAGTCTTTGGCCGTCTTCCCCGTCGTTCACGCACTCGGCTTCTTCTTCAGGTCGATGGGACTCGCGTATCAGGACGTCGCAATCGCGTTGATGGGAGATCGACTGGAGAGACTCCCGGACGTGCGGCGGTTCGCCCGCTCCCTGGGGCTGGCGACCTCGGCCGCGTTGGCTTTGGTCGCGTTCACGCCGCTTTCACACGTGTGGTTCGTCACCCTCTCCGGTCTGACGCCGGATCTCGCCGCGTTCGCTCTTACTCCGGCCGCGCTTCTTGTCCCGTTGCCGGCGCTGTCCGTCTATCTCTCGTTCCAAAGAGCCACGCTCGTGCAGACGCGGCGCACACGGCCCATCACGATTGCGAGCGCGGTCGAGGTCGGCACCGTCGCCCTGGGCTTCATCGTCCTGGGGTGGGGCGTGGGGCTGGTCGGCGCGACCGCTGCGTTCGGGGCGTTCCTGCTCGGACGAACCGCAAGCAATGTCTACCTCTTTGGAGCGTGTCGGCGAGCGCGCTCGGCGGGTCGCTTCAAAGGCTGATGCATCAGCGGGCCCGGGGCTAGGTCCGCCGCATGCCGTCCAAGTCCGGACGGACCTCGAAGCCTACGCACTCGGCCTCGTCGGGTCGGGTGAGGAACGCCTCACGCATGGCCGCCGCTACTTCCGGGGCCACACTTGGCGGGCACACTGCGATCAACCCAGACCCACCGCCGGAGATCGTGACGCCCCAGGCGCCGGCCTCATAACCTGCCGCCACCGCCTGCTTTGCCCCCTTGATGCGGGGCAGCCGGTAGGGGACATGCAACTCGTCCTCGATCCCGATGCGGATCAGCTCGGGGTCGCCTTGCGCCAGTCCCTCCCGAAGGGCCACGACCCTTCCTAGCGCGGTTACGGCGGTCTCATGCGACACGCGCTCCGGAAGGGCCGCCCGAGCTTCCGAAGTCGAGAACGGCGCCGCGGGTGCAGCGTACGCGAACCCGACCTTTCCCGACAGCGTCAGCCCGATCACCCGCGGCCCGGCCATTCCCGGGACGACCGCCCTCAGGCCTCCATAGGCGCTGGGCGCCGCATTGTCGCCGTGTCCCTCATGATGGAACGCCGCTTTGAAGCATGCATCGCGATCTGAGGCCAGGCCGAGCGCGGCCCGTGCCAGATCGCACCCGGCGATGAGTGCCGCAGCCGACGATCCCAGACCGCGCACGACCGGAATCGTCGAGTCCAATCGGACTCGGCCCGATGCCGGGATCCCCGCTTCTGCAAGCCCGGCACGGAAGGTCTCTCCGACGAGGTCCGGGCCGGCAAGACCTTCGAGGCGCTCGAGCGTGCCTCGGCGCTCCACGACCAGCCGGCCCGAGTCGTCGGGCATGAATGAGGCCTCGAGGTATCGGTCGAGCGCCAACCCGATCGTATCGAACCCGCTTCCGAGGTTCGAGGTCGATCCCGGAACGCGGACCCGGGCGGGAAGGGGAGTCCCGGTCGTCATGAGAGCACCTCGACGATCGCACGAAGCTCGGGTTGCACCGGGATGATGTGCTCTTCGCCCTGCATGGCGCGAGCGAGCCCGGGTGGGAGCGGGATCTCGTGCCCCACGGCCGCTTCGACTACTTCGGGAAACTTCGCCGGATGGGCCGTAGCGAGTACGACGGTCGGCTCGAGCTCCGACGCGTCGGCAACCTCCCGTGTGGCCACATGATATGCGACCGCCGAGTGTGGATCGAGGATGTAGCCGGCTTGCTCGTACACATCCGCGATGGTACGCGCTGTGACCGCGTCTGACACCGACGAGGCGCTCACGTCACGGCGCAACTGCTCGGCATCGTCACGGTACAGCCACTGGATGCGCTCGAGGTTGCTCGGGTCTCCCACATCCATGGCGTTGGAACTCGTCGGGATCGAGGCCCGTGGCTCGTGAGTGCCCTTTGCCAGGAAGTCGACAAACGCGCTGTTCACGTTCGTGGCGGCGAGGAACCCTGAGCTCGGCATCCCACAGCGTTGGGCCAATAGCCCCGCGCACAGGTTGCCGAGGTTGCCGCAAGGCACGGCGAACCGTGGGCGTGTCTCTTCCCAACCCAGCAGAACGGCGGCGTGCACATAGTAGAGTGCCTGGGGGAGCAGTCGTCCCACGTTGATCGAGTTCGCCGAGGTCAGCGCGAACTCAGCCTTCATCTCTGCATCGAGGAACGCGGCCTTGGCCAGGCGCTGGCAATCGTCGAACGTGCCGTCGACGGCCAGTGCGAGCACGTTGCCCCCGAGGGTCGTCATCTGTCGGCGTTGCCGCATGCTTATGCCGTTGCGCGGGTAGAGGACGACGACCCGGTATCCCGGCATATCGTGGAATGCCGCGGCGACTGCTCCGCCTGTATCCCCCGAGGTCGCGACGAGCACGGTCCGCACACGGTCCCTCGGCAGGAGCGCGGCCATGAGGCTTGCCATGAAGCGAGCACCGATGTCCTTGAAGGCGTGGGTCGGGCCGTGGAACAGCTCGAGCACGTGGAGGTTGGGTCCGACCTCCACGAGGGGGACGGGGAAGTCGAGCGCTTCGGACACCACCGTCGACAGCATCGGCTGCTTCACGCTGGGCACGAGTGCGGGCGCCGCCCAGAGTGCCGTGTGCTCGAACGACGAAGCGGTCCCTCCCGGTGGTGCCTCCAAGGGATGTGTACGCGTGGGCACGTACAGGCCACCGTCGGGTGCGAGGCCCCGGGCAAGGGCTTCCGTGAGCGAAGCTGTGGCGCCTCCCCTGGTGCTGACGTAAGTGTCCATCCACGAATCTACGAGTGAGCGCCGAGACGTGTAGTCCCAACGAAAAACGGCCGACACTCCACGCGCGGGGAGTGCCGACCGTTTGGTCTCGATGAACCGGGCGGCTACTTCTTCTTCGGAGCCGCCTTCTTCTTCTTGGGTGCAGCCTTCTTCGGCGCCGCTTTCTTCTTGGGTGCAGCCTTCT
>JBBDSN010000077.1:6048-23905 GCA_040904885.1 Gemmatimonadota bacterium
CTTCTTCTTCGGGGCGGCTTTCTTCTTCGCTGCGGCCTTGGCGCCCGGCGCCTTCTTCAGGGACGGGCGCTTCTTTGCGCCGGCTGCCTTCTTCTTGGCGGCTGCCTTCTTCGGAGCCGCCTTGGCCTTGGTGGACTTCTTCTTGGTCGCCACGGGAATGCCTCCGACGCTGGGGACTGCATGAGCTTACGAGACTGACGGTCTCCTATCTACATTGTAACCCCACCACTGGCAATAGCGAAAGTGAGAGGGCTACGAGATATTGCGTATACTTGACGATTGACCACGACATCTTGTGGCCTTGCCATCGACGTGTCTTTCCTTTTCTTGAACGCATGACGAAGCTCCATACACCTGAGGCCTTTCGGGCCGCTATGTGGCGTCGCGGCGCCAAACGATTGGAGCGCGTTACGTTCCGCCGGAACCGTTCGACGGTGTGGTCTCTGACGCAACGAGGCACCGCGTTGAACCTTCACGTCGCCTATCGCGCGGCTCCGCCGTACGTGCTCGACGCATTCGCGACGATCGTCCGGACTGGCGGAGTCGCTACCGCGGCGTCCCAGCGAGCGGGGGGCGTGGTGCTGGAATGGCCCGAGCTCACCCGCGCGCTCGAGGAGCTTAGAACGCACCGCCGGCCCCGTACCGTCGCTCAGCGCTGCTGCGGGACAGAGGCACAACAGGAGTATCTGCGCGCACTCTACCGGTACTTCAACGAGACTCGGTTCGATGCGACGCTGCCCCACGACATCCCGCTCAGATTCAGCAGCCGGATGCGCTCGTCCCTGGGCCACATGATGCCCGGTCGTCACAGGAACGGGCATCGTTACGTCGTCGAGATCGCCTTGAACGTCGACCTTCTGCTCGCCGGCAACGGAGCCGAGCGCGTGGATACGCTTCTCCACGAGATGGCCCATGCGGCGGATTACCTGCGCTCCGGCGAGCATGGGCACGGGGCATCATGGCGCGCATGGGCCAAGAGTGTGGGGTGCCGGCCCACCACCCTGTACGATCGCCCGGTTCGGCGCCGGCGGAGCCGCAGGACGGTAGTCACACGGGTGCCGCCTTTGCCCCGGGCGCTGCGGGGTCGCAAGGTCGCATGAGTCGGCTCAGGAGGGCCAGAGCCATCCGAAGGCGCCGGCGGTCAGAGCCGCGTAGATGAGGCCGTCGAACATCGTCTTCCCTGTCGTGGACCAGCTTTGGTGGTACCAGATGGACCGCTGCATGAGCCCGACGGCGTAGCACGCGAAGGCCACGGTACCCGTGAGCCTGAAGACGTCCAGGTACTCGGCGCCGGCCGTGAGCGTGCGTCCGGCCACGTATGCCGCGAATACACCGACGAATGCGCTGTACAGGAACCACTGGATCAAGCTGGGCGTCATGTTGAACACCGTGCTGGGCTCGACGACAGTCATGAACGCCACGGGTCCGCGCTCCACTTTACCACGGTACGTGTCGGACTTCATCGCCTCCGTGGATCCCGCGTAGGGCATCACGTAATCTCCCGGCGGAATCGAGAACCGACCCAGCGCGTCGAGCACGCCCTCCTCGTCCGGAAGCTTACGGAAGTCGTTCTTGTGGTACGGGAGGAGCATGTGGATGACGGAGCTGGCGATGAACACGAGCACCGCGCTGACCACGATGGGCATCCAAAGGGAGAGGATCGAGATCATGGCGCACACTCCGGCAGGAGACGTCGATACGCCACGCTAGGCCCGGGTGCGGCCGTCCGCAAGCGTGTCGCGCTATGACCCCCCGAGCGTCTCTCGACCCATGGCGACGACGTGATCCACCCTGAATCCGAACTGCTCGAACAGGACCTCGGCCGGGGCGGACGCACCGAAGTGGTCCAGCCCGACAGAGCGTCCCGCGTCGCCCACCCAACGCGCCCACCCGAACGTGCTGGCGGCTTCGACCGAAACCCGCGCGCGCACCGATGGCGGCAGCACTCCGTCGCGGTAGGCCTGGTCCTGCTGGCTGAACAGATACCAGCTCGGTAGGCTCACGACGCGCGTGGGTGTGCCTTCCGATTCGAGCTGGGTTGCTGCCTCCAGAGCGAGCCCGACCTCGGCACCGCTCGCGATGAGAATGAGCCGTGGTGCGCTGCCGCCCGCCTCGCGCAGCACGTATCCGCCACGCCGCAGTCCTTCGGCCGAGCCCAGCGCACCCGGTCTGGCGTCGGTTCCAGAACGGTCGAGCACGGCCACCTTCTGTCGGCTGAGGGCGAGGAACGAGGGGCCGTCGCCGCGCTCGATGGCTACGCGCCAGGCGATTTCGGTCTCGGCCGCGTCCGCCGGGCGCAGGTCCATGACGTTCGGGATCATGCGCAGAGACCCGAGCTGCTCGATGGGCTGGTGGGTCGGTCCATCCTCACCCAGCCCGATCGAGTCGTGCGAGTACACGTAGACGACGGGCAGGCCCATGAGTCCCGCGAGCCGGACCGCGGGACGCATGTAGTCGGAGAAGATGAGGAACGTGCCACCGTACGGTCGGATGCCACCGTGCAGTGACATCCCGTTCATGATCGAGCCCATCGCGTGCTCGCGGACCCCATAGTGGACCTGGCGGCCCCCAGGCGTGCCGGCGAGTAGGCTGTCGGCTCCAGCGATGTCGGTCTTGTTGGAGCCGCCGAGATCGGCCGAGCCGCCCACGAGGTTGGGGATGCCCTTGGCGAGCCCCTGGATCACCTTGCCGGACCAACCGCGTGTCGCGTCGCCCTTCTCGACCGAGGACAGGTCCGGCACGTGCGCGTCCCACCCCTCGGGTAGCTCGCCCGCGGTCATCTTCACGAACTCGGCCGCCGCGTCGGGATGTTCGGTCCGGTAGGCGTCGAAGCGTTTCTGCCACGACTGCTGCAGCTCGGCACCGCGATCCAGGCAGGTTCGCCAATCGACGCGAGCCTCCTCCGTGACGTGGAACGGCTCGAGCGACGGGTAGCCGAGGTTCTTCTTCGTGGCCTCGATCTCATCCGCACCGAGTGGTGCGCCGTGTGCGGCCGCGGTGCCCGCCTTGCCTGGGCTGCCGAATGCGATGGTCGTGCGCAGCACGATGAAGGTGGGGCGCTCCGTCTCGGCCCGCGCCGCCTCGAGCGCCTTGCCGATCGCTTCGAGGTCGTTGCCATCGTCCACCTGGAGCACGTGCCATCCGTAGGCCTCGAACCGCTTCGCTTGGTCGGTGGACATCGAGAGGTCCGTGCTCCCCTCGATGGTGATCCGGTTGTCGTCCCAGATCCAGATGAGCTTGCCCAACTTCTGGTGTCCGGCGATGGCGGCCGCCTCGTGGGAGACGCCCTCCATGATGTCGCCGTCGGAGCAGAACGCGTACGTGTGGTGGTCGACGATCGCGTGGTTGGGGCGGTTGAACCGGGTCGCGAGCCACCGTTCGGCGAGCGCGAACCCGACCGAGTTGGCGACGCCCTGGCCGAGCGGACCGGTGGTCGTCTCCGCACCGGGGATGTGCCCATACTCCGGGTGCCCGGCCGTGGGCGAGCCCCACTGACGGAAGTTTTGGATATCCTCCTCGCTGACTTCGTAGCCGCTCAGGTGGAGGAGCGAGTAGAGCAGCATGGACGCATGCCCCACGGAGAGCACGAATCGGTCGCGGTCGAGCCAGGTCGGGTCGGCCGGGTTGTGACGCAGATGGTCCCGGAAGAGCGTGTACCCGGCGGGCGCGAGCGCCATCGGGGTCCCGGGGTGTCCGGAGTTCGCTTTCTGGACCGCGTCCATGCTGAGGACCCGGACCGCGTCGATTGCCAACCGCTGAGTGTCGTTCATCCCACCACGAAGTTTACGAGACGTTCCTTCACATAGATCACACGTCGTTCGGGCACCCCTTCGAGGTGCCGCGCGACGTTCTCTTCGGCGCGTGCCGCCGCCACGACGTCGGCCTCGGCCGCGTCGCTCGCCACGTCGATGGAGCCGCGCAGCTTTCCGTTCACCTGGACCGCGACCGTCACCGTGTCTTCGACGAGCTTCGCCGGATCGTAGCTCGGCCAGTTCGCCCCGTCGAAGATGCTTCCCTCGTGCCCGAGGCGCTCCCACAGCTCTTCGGCCATGTGCGGCGCGAACGGCGCGATCATGACGACGAGCGGCTCCACCTCGGCACGGGCCGCGGTTCGTCCGCCGGAGCGCACGGTGTTCAAGCACTCCATGAGCGCCGCGATGGTGGTGTTGTAACCGAGCTCCGGCAGCTGTTCGGTCGCCTGCTTGATGGTCTGGTGCACCTTCCGCTCGACGTCGGCGTCGGGCGCCCCCGCGGGATCGGAAGAGACGACCGTGTCCCAAAGCCGGTGCAGGAAGCCGTAGGGTCCCTGGATGCCCTCCGCCCGGTAGTCGCCTCCTTCCTCGAACGGCCCGAGGAACATGAGGTACGTGCGGAAGGTGTCGGCGCCGTACTCCTCGATGATCGGGTCGGGGACGATCACGTTGCCCTTGCTCTTCGACATCTTGGCGCCTTCGGCGATGATCAGCCCGTGAGCGCGGAACTTCGTGAACGGCTCTTCGAAGTCGATGTGACCGAGTTCCTTCAGCACCATCGTGATGAAGCGGGCGTACATGAGGTGGAGTACCGCGTGCTCGTTGCCACCGATGTACGTATCGACCGGGAGCCACGCTTTCGTGATCTCGGGGTCGAAGGGCTGGTCGTCGAAGTCGGTCGAGGGATAGCGGAGGAAGTACCAGCTCGAGTCGAGGAAGGTGTCGGATACGTCCGTCTCCCGTCGGGCCTCGCCGCCGCACTCGGGACATGAGGTCCGGTACCAGGACTCGACGCGCGCCATCGGGCTCACACCGCTGTCATCCGGCTTGAAATCCTCGACACGCGGGAGCACCACGGGCAGGTCCGCTTCCGGCACCGGCACCGCACCGCACGAGCTGCAGTGGATGATGGGGATCGGCGGACCCCAGTAGCGCTGCCTGGAGATGCACCAGTCGTGCAGCCTGAACTGAACCCGAGCCTCGCCCCATCCCTGCTTGGCAGCCCACTCCGTCACGGAGCGCACGGACTCCGCGACATCGGTGCCGTCGAACTCCCACGAGTTCACCAAACGGCCGGGACCGACGTAGGCTTCCTCGATCGGCGTGTCGGCGTCGTCTTCCGGACCCGTGATGACCCGTACGATGGGCAGGTCGAAGGTCGTCGCGAACTCGAAGTCCCGCTCGTCGTGGCCGGGCACAGCCATGATCGCACCGGTCCCGTACTCCATGAGCACGTAATCCGCGACCCAGACCGGCACCGCCCGGCCGGTCGCCGGATTCCGGCAGTATCCACCGGTGAACACGCCCGTCTTGGTCCGGTCGTTCTTCTGGCGCGCCACCAGATCCTTCTTTCGGGCCTGCTCGCGGTAGGCATCGACCGCCTCGGCCTGTGCCGGCCTCATGACCGCATCGACCAGGGGATGCTCGGGAGAGAGCAGCATATAGGTCGCACCGAACACGGTGTCCGGGCGAGTCGTGTAGACCTCGATCTCCCGGTCGGTGTTGGCGCCCTGATCGTCCAGCACCGGGAAGTGGAGCTGCGCACCCTCGCTCCGACCGATCCAGTTCGCCTGCGCCTTCTTGGTGGTCTCCGACCAGTCGAGCGTCTCCAGGTTGTCGAGGAGCCGCTTGGCGTACTTCGTGATCTTGAAGAACCACTGCGCGATCCGGCGCTGCTCGACCGCCGTGCCGCACCGCTCGCACTCGCCGCCGGCCACCTGCTCGTTCGCGAGCACGGTCATGCACGAGGGACACCAGTTGACCGGAGCTTCCTTGCGCTCGGCCAGTCCTGCCTTGAACAACTGCAGGAAGATCCACTGCGTCCACTTGTAGTAGGACGGGTGGGTGGTGTCGACCCTATGCGTCCAGTCGAACATGCCGCCGGTCCGCCGGAGCTGCCGGGTGAAATTCGCCACGTTGGACGGGATCAGATCCATCGGGTGCGTGCCCTGCTTCAGGGCGAAATTCTCCGAGTGGATGCCGAAGGCGTCGAACCCGATGGGCTCGAACACGTGGTGACCCCGGAGCCGCTGGTAGCGCCCGTGCACGTCCGCACCCGTGAACGCATAGATGTTGCCCACGTGGAGCCCCTCGGCGGAGGGGTAGGGGAACATCATGAGGTTGTAGAAGGGGCGCTCGGCCGACCGGAACTCGTCGAGGGTGAAGGCGTTGGTACCGCGCTCCTCCCAGTTGCGTTGCCACTTCTGTTCGATTTCGGACGGCTGGTAACCGTCCTTTTCCTGATTGGCCATGGCTCGACGGAGCTTCCCTGGATCGCCTGGAGAACCGGCCCACCCTGGTGGGGTTGGCCGGTCCGCGCAAAGAACCGCTAAGCTACACGGGTCGGGCGAGGGACCCAAGGGCAGGTGGGTCGGGGGTGGACACCGTCTCATCGGTATCGATCTTGCTTGTGCCGGGTAGACGTCGCACCCGCCCCTCGCCCCCGCAATCCCGCCTCGATGTCCTCGAACAACAAGAAGATCTCCGGGGCGAGCCTCAGGCACGCGTTCCACGAGATCATCTGGCCCCGCCGGAAGCTGATCTTTTTCGGCCTGATGCTCATCCTGATGAACCGGCTGAGCGGCCTCGTCCTGCCTGCATCCACCAAGTACCTCGTCGACGACGTCATCGGGGGCGGCAACGGGACGATGCTCTACCAACTCCTCGGGTTGGTGGCCCTGGCGATCGTCATCCAGTCGGTGACGTCGTACGCGCTCACCATGCTGCTCAGCGTCGAGGCGCAGCACCTCATCGCCAATCTCCGGGCGCAGGTGCAGCAGCATGTCCTCCGGTTGCCGGTGCGCGTATTCGACAACACGAAGTCCGGCGAGCTGGTGTCGCGCATCATGGACGACGTCGAGGGCGTGCGGAATCTCGTCGGAACGGGGCTCGTGCAACTCGTGGGCGGCAGCGTGACCGCCATCGTGGCGCTGGTGTTTCTTCTGCGCATCGACGGGGTGATGACGGTTCTCGCCATCTTCCCGCTCCTGGCGTTCGGCTGGGTGTCGTCGAAGGCATTCGCGAAGCTCAGGCCGGCGTTCCGAGACCGCGGACAGATCCGAGCCGAGGTGACCGGCCGTCTGCAGGAGGCGCTCGGCGGCATTCGGGTCATCAAGGGCTTCCACGCGCTCGAGAAGGAAGCCGAGATCTTCTACGAGGGCGTCCTACGGATCTTCGATAACGTGAAGACCACGCTCAGGACGTCGAGCGCGGTGACGAGTTTCGGGACGTTCTTCATGGGGCTCGCGGGCGTGCTCATCATGGGATACGGCGGGCGCCTCGTGTTGCTCGACCAGCTCACCCTCGGCGAGCTGTTCTCGTTCACGCTCTTCCTCGGATTCCTGATCGCGCCGGTGCTTCAGATCTCGAACATCGGGACGCAGATGACCGAGGCGTTCGCGGGGCTGGACCGCACGTCCGAGCTTCTGAGCTGGCCCCAGGAGGACGACGATCCGCTTCGGACGGAGGTCATGCCCCCGGTGGAAGGTCATATCCGCTTCGAGGACGTCCACTTCGCGTACGACACCGACAAGCCCGTGCTCCACGGTATCTCGTTCGAGGCCGATCCCGGGTCGGTCGTGGCCCTGGTCGGCAGCTCCGGGTCGGGCAAGTCGACCATCGCCGGGCTGGCGGCATCGTTCCTCGAGCCGGCCGAGGGCCGCGTGCTCGTGGACGGGGTCGACCTCCGCCGGGTGAAGCTCGCGTCCTACCGCGAGCAGCTCGGACTCGTCTTCCAGGACGACTTCCTCTTCGACGGCACCATCCGAGAGAACCTGCGCTTCGCCCGTCCCGAAGCGACCGATCTCGAGGTCGAGGACGCCGCCCGCATGGCGTACGTCACCGAGTTCACCGAGCGCTTCTCCGACGGGCTCGACACGATCATCGGGGAGCGCGGTGTGAAGCTGTCAGGCGGGCAGCGCCAGCGCGTGACCATTGCCCGCGCGATCCTGGCTAACCCGCGAGTGCTCTTGTTGGATGAGGCGACATCGAGCCTGGACACCGAGAGCGAGGCGCTCATTCAGAAGAGCTTGAGCACGCTTCTGAAGGGCCGCACCACGTTGGTCATCGCCCACCGCCTCTCCACCATCCAGCGTGCGGACCTCATCCTCGTGGTCGAGGACGGGCACATCGTCGAATGGGGCAGGCACGACGATCTCATCTCGCAGCGCGGACGCTACCACGAGCTCTACACGGTGCAGGCGCGCATCTGACGCGGCGTCAGCTATCGGTTGGATTCCGCGCCCGGAAGTTGATGCCGAGCGTTCCGAACGTGGCGGCACTCGACTGCTGAGGCGCTCCGGCGAAGACGTCCTTTCTCCAGGTGATCTCGAAATCGGTGAATCCGTTGGCCACGACCGTGGCCTGGAGCTCTTCCTCGAGAAGAGCCCCGGCGATTCACCCGGTCCAGAGCTCGATCTTTCGCTTCGCTCCTTCGGACACCGGCTTCTGGACCATGATGTCGGCGATCTGCAGCCGCCCCCCGGGCCGCAACACGCGCGCCATCTCGGCCAGGGCGGCCCCTTTGTCGGGCATGAGGTTCAGGACTCCGTTCGAGATGACGACGTCGGCCCATCCGTCTTCGACCGGTAGCTCCTCGCCGTAGCCTTCGCGGAACTCTGCATGCTCGAGCCCCATCCGGTCCGCGGACTCACGTGCCTTGGCGAGCATCTTCGGAGTCATGTCGATGCCGATGGCGTAGCCGGACGGGCCGACCATCTTCGCCGCGATCAGCGAGTCGATGCCCGCGCCGCAACCGATGTCGACGACCCGCTCACCTGGCTCGATCGGTCCCAGGCTGAACGGATTGCCGGTGCCGGCGAACGACTCCACGGCGGGCTCGGGAATGCCCTCCAGCCACGTATCGTCGTATTCGAGGATGCGGGCGAGTGGGCGTCCGGTGTGGAAGTGGAAGCCCTGGTTCGGCTTGGCGGCGACGACCTCGTACTCCGCCTGGATGGCGCAGCGCAGGGTCTCGAGATCGACGTCGGGAACGGACGCGGTGGTGCGGTCGGTGGCGTCTCCCGGGGTGGGGTTCGTCATGCATCCTCCTGGCTTCAAGGTACGAGACAGCGGTACCGCTGGGGGTTCATACCAGGAATGCGTCCTGGTGGTCCGGAACGTGTCACCCGAACCCTCGACTCCGGGCGCCAGCGCTGAGCAGGAGTGCCTCGGCGGGGACGGGATGGGCCCGCCGAGCTGATGGCGGCAAAACCGCTACCGGTATCCGAGCACTTCCAACCCGTCCACACGCGCGAACTCCTGGGTGTTCGCCGTGACGAGAGGGATGCCGTGGCGGAGGCTCGCTGCCGCGATCCAGAGGTCGTTGGTCCCGATCAGGCGGCCGACCGAGCGGAGCCGCCTCGCGATTCGCCCGTAGGCGAGCGCGGTCTCCTCGTCCACGACCAGGAGCACGTGCAACTCCCGCACCGCCCTCAGTACCGGATGATCCGGATCGTCGAAGCCTTCGCCGAATTCCCCGAGCGTCGTGGCCGACAGGTGCAGCTCTCTCGTCGGATCCTCTGCGAGGAATCGGTGCGCCGGGCCGTCCGGGTGCCCGCGCGCGCGCTCACGCTGGAGGTCGATGAGGAATGTGGTGTCGAAGGCTACGAGGGCCGCCACGGATCCTCCGGCGGCGTATCGGCGGCCTGAGCATCGTCGAGTCGGTTCAGGACATCCTCGCGCAGGACGGGGGCCCCCTCGAGGAAATCCAGCAGGGCGCCGGCGGTGCGTGGCGGCGTAGGCCAGACCGCACGCTTGATCACCATGGAGAACGACTCGGACCGTTCCCGTCGCGCACGTCGAAGCTTCTCATAGGCCTCGATATCGATGGAGATGGTCTTGGTAGCCATGCATGTATGTATGCGTGCATGCAGCATCGCCGTCAAGAGATCATCGTTGGAGGAGGCCCCCGCCGCTCGCTGAGGTGCGACACGCCGAGCGGCACCCCATCCGCGGGGATGCGCGAACAAGGCGGCCGCCCTACTCCGCCGCCCCGGCCCCGTACAGGTCGCCTTCCTTCGTGATGGTCAGGTACAGGCGAATCGAGCACCCGTTCTCCAAGCGCGTGAAGTAGCGCTGGCCGTTCGAGGTGTCGTAGCCGTAGCTCAGGTCCCAACTCCCGATTCTCTCGTCGACGCTGTTGCTGTCGTTGTCCCAGGCATTGACCGTAATGCGCATGCTGCTACCCCCGGCGTACAGATCCCCCGACCGCCGAGACGCGGATCTCGGACTCTTCGAGCACCTGCAGATGCTCGCTCCCCACGCTCCCCGATCCGATCGCGTCGTTCGACGCGTTGAGCGCCGCCTGCATCTCCTCCACCGAATGGGTGGACGTCATCGTTACGATGAGTATCCGGCCGAGCTGGACCTGCTCTTCGAGCCGCTCCTCGGTGAACTCCTCGCTGAAGACCTCCGCCGGTGTCTGCGGCAGCACCATGGAGCTCGTGAACATCCGCTGGACGAAGTAGGCCGTCGGCGTGCGCTCCTCTCGACTCTCCTCGTAGGAGAGCTTCGACGTGACCGTCGTGCCCAGATAGCGGGCGGAGATGCCGAGCTCGCCGAGGGCGGCTGCCACGCTGGAGGGGTCGGGGTCCTCGACGGTGCGGGTCACGTTCTCGCTCAGCAGGTCGATGAAGATCGTGACCCATGCGCGCTGCCGGGACCCGCGCTCAGAACGGCTGGAGATCCATCACGGGCGATCCCGTCGGCAGGAGGTCGAACGGATCATCCACGGTGCCGACGCCGGCCGTCAGGTCCTGGAGCACCAGGGCGAGGTCTCCGCCTCGTTCGTCCAGGTAACCGGCGAAGTCCGGGAGCCGGTGGAAGTAGCGCATCCGCGCCAGAAGCGTCGCGTTGTTCAGGGGCGTGTCCCGGAACCCCTGGAAGGTGAACTGCTCGAGCGTCGGCTGGACTTCTTCGTCGAAGCGCATCAGCGCTCGGGTGAAGACCTCTTCGCGCCGCTCCACCTTTGCCGCGGTGATGAGGTCCGGGCTCCCGTAGATCGCCTCGAGCTCCTCGACCACGTCGTCGATGAAGACGCTGAAGCGTTGGTAATCGCGCCAGCGTGCTTCCGCCCGTTGGCAGCGGACGGTGTCCGGTCCGCCGCCCTCACGCGTGCAGAAGAAGCGCATGGCCGCGACGCGGCCCACGAAGGTCGCGAAGCTTTCGTTGAAACCGACCTGTCCGGGCACGAAGAGGTGTTGGTGCGAGAGCTCGTGGAGCACGGTTTCCACGACCTCGACGTCGTCTGCGCGGAGCACGGACGAGAGCAGGGGGTCGTTGAACCAGCCCAGCGTGCTGAACGCGGCAGTCGGCCGCACGTAGGTGTCGTATCCTTCGGCGGCCAGCTCGGCTTCCTCGGCGAACGCGTCGCGCTCGGAGAAGAAGCCCTTGTAGGGCACACGCCCGACGATCGGGAACCACCACGTCTTCGGCGCGAGCCGGTGGCGGGGCGCGGCGGAAAGCACCAGGGCGAGCGTGTCGCTTTCCAACTCGGTGTACATCGTGTACGAGTCGCCCACCTCGATGCCGAGCTGTTCGGCCGCGAACCGGCGCGCCTCGAGGACGTAGGCCAGCTTGCCGCGGGTCTCGGCGTCGGTGGTCGTGTCGTTCAGCACCCGGTGGATGGGCTGACGCGCCCGGAGGATCTGCATCTCGGCGATGCCCGCCTTCACGACGTAGACCGGAGAGCACGCCGCGCAGCTCGCGACGAGCGCGAGCCCGCCCAGGGCCAGGATCAGCCTGCGGCGCATGGAAACCCCCTACTCGACGTACTGGCGTTCGTCCGGATCGACCGCGACGCGGAGCTCGACGAGGTCGGCTTCGGGCGCGATTTCATCCGGGATCTCCGCCGCCGCGGCAGTGAGCGCGGCACGAGCGTCATCGGCTACCACGCCAAAGGTGTGGTAGCGTTGCCGGCGGCCCCCGTAGCGGACCGTGATGCGGAAGTTCATACCCGAAATCTACCGAGAGCGCGGCTGTGTACCTATCCTCGGGGGCCATGACTTCCGTCTCCCTCGCCTATCGACTGGCCGTCGCCGCCGCGCGTGCCGCCTCTCCCGTACTCGCCTGGAGCGACTCCAAGCTGGGTCGTGGGATGGCGGGCCGGCGTGACGCGCACGGCGTGCTCCGTGCGTGGGCCGAAGCTCGCAGGGATCCCGAGCGGCCCCTCGCGTGCTTCCACGCGCCGAGCGTCGGGGAGGGGCTCCAGGCACGCGCGGTCATGCGTGCGCTTCGTGCCATCCACCCCGACCTCCAGGTCGCCTACACCTATTTTTCTCCGTCCGCCGAGCCGCTCGGCGACCGGTTCGGCGCGGACGTGTCCGGGTATCTGCCGTGGGATCAGGGTCGCCTGGTCGGGCCCGTGCTCGATGCCTTGGCGCCCGATCTGTTCGTGTTCACCAAGACCGAGGTCTGGCCGGTCGTCGTCGAGCAGGCACGCGAGCGAGGCGTTCCGGTGGCCCTGGTCGCGGCGACCGTCCCCCCCGACGCGGGTCGCCTGAAGTGGCCGGCGCGTCCATTGATGCGAGGGACATGGGGTCGGATGTCGGCGGCGTTGGCCTGCTCGGAGGAGGATGCAGGCCGCCTGGCCGCGTTGGGCGTCCCGGAGGCGCTCATCGAAGTCACCGGGGATCCCGCGATCGACTCCGCGGCCGAGCGTGCCTCGGCGGTCGACCTGGATGCCGCGTACCTCGCACCGTTCCGGGCGGATCCGAAGCCCACCGTGATCGCGGGCTCCACCTGGCCGTCCGATGACGACGTGCTCATTCCGGCGCTCAGCGCGGTCCGGGCCATCATCCCCGACCTCCGGGTCATTCTGGCGCCCCACGAACCGAGTGGCGACGGCGTCGGAGCGCTCATCG
The DNA here is from genome assembly GCA_040904885.1 of Gemmatimonadota bacterium. GTDB lineage: Bacteria > Gemmatimonadota > Gemmatimonadetes > Longimicrobiales > Gaopeijiaceae > JAWLHJ01. Next base: position 18,881 of record JBBDSN010000077.1, read on the forward strand.
GATCGTTCTTGGAACGGGGTTGGCACCCCAGCACGCTGGCACACATCGAAGAGGACGGCGCCGTGGGCGACGTGAACGCGATCATCGTCGAGCGCGTCGGCGTGCTCGCCCAGCTGTATGCGCTCGGAACGGTCGCGTACGTAGGTGGCGGGTTCCACGACGAGGGGCTCCATTCGGTCCTCGAGCCGGCGGCTGCCGGCGTGCCCGTTCTTTTCGGACCGCGCCATCGGAATGCGCGCGCGGCGGGAGATCTGGTCGACGAGGGCGGGGCGGTCGTGGTGCACGACGGAGACACCGCCGCGAACGTGCTCGCGCATTGGCTCGAGGCGGCCGATACGAGAAAGTACGCCGCCGGGCAGGCTCTGGGGTATATTGCATCTCATCGCGGGGCGGCCGACCGGACCGCCCGAGCGCTCGCCTCGCTCATGAATCGCCACCGTAAGCCATGACCGACCCTATCGACATCCCCGAGATCACCCCTACAGAGCTCAAGTCCCGCCTCGATGCGGGGGACGTGCCTGTGCTCATCGACGTGCGGGAGCCTTTCGAGCGGGATATCACGGATCTGCCTGAGCATGGCCAGCTTCGCATCCCGACCGGGGAGTTCATGCAGCGCATGGGCGAGATCGGCTCCGATGACGAGGTCGTGCTCTACTGCCGGAGCGGTGGGCGGAGCGAGTGGGCGGGCAAGCTGCTCGCGCAGAACGGGCATGCCGGGAAGGTGTTGAACCTTCGTGGCGGCGTGCTCGGATGGCGTCAGGAAGTCGATCCATCGTTGCGCGCCTACTGACGGAACGACCGATGCGACACACGAACGACCGCGTTCAGCGGATACGCTCTCTCCGGGGGTGTTGGCTCAGACTCCACCCCATGCTGTTCCTTCTCGGTGTCATGGCGTGCGAGGCGGGTCCGCCGGCGTTCGAGGAACCGGCTCGGGACGAGGGAGTGTCGTCGTCGGACCTGGAGGTCGAGGGTCGGACGGACCAGGACTCCTTGACGAGGTCGGTGACGGCGGATCGAGCGCTGGACGACGCGTTCTTGGAGCCGGTCGCGGACGGGGGCGCTGCGAGCGACTCGGCCGCCACGGCGTCCGGCGCGTCCCCAGAGCCCGAAGAGCCCGGTGCTCGTGTCGAGGAATGGGGTACCGATCGCTTCCCGTATCCGGGTCAGGTGAAGGCCCTGTACCTGAACGCCTGGGCATCAGGCTCCACCAACCGGATGGAATCGTTGATCGCGCTCGCGAAGCGCACGGAGATCAACAGCTTCGTCATCGACATCAAGGACGCGTCCGGCTACGTCAGCCACCGCACCGAGGTCCCGCTCGCGCATGAGATCGGTGCGACGGAGGAGGTCCGCATCCGGGATCTCTCGGGGCTGCTCTCGCGGCTCGAGGAAGAGGGTATCTACCCGATCGCGCGGATCGTGATCGTGAAAGATCCGCTCCTGATCGCTGCCCGGCCCGACCTCGCGGTGCAGGACACCGCGGGAGGCGTGTGGATCGACAGCAGCAACATCATCTGGGTGAACGCGTTCGATCGGACGGTCTGGGACTACCACGTCGATCTCGCCCGTGAAGTGGCCGAGATGGGCTTCCCTGAGATCCAGTGGGATTACGTGCGGTTTCCGGACGCACCCCGCGCCGACCTGGAACGGGCCGTCTTCGCGGGATCGGACGGCCGGACGAAGGCCCAGGGGATCCGTGCGTTCCTGCGGTACGCCCGTGCCGAGTTGGCCGAGCTTGGCGTGCTTTCGACCGCGGACGTGTTCGGAGTGACGACATCCTCCGCCCGGGACGTCGGCATCGGACAGGTCTGGGAGTCATTCATCGACGTGGTCGATGCCGCCTTGCCCATGGTCTATCCCAGCCACTACTGGCAGGGTAGCTTCGGCATCCAGACGCCGAACGCGTACCCGTACGAGATCGTGAATCGCGCCCTCCGTGACGCCGTGCGACGCTCCAACGCGGTCGATGGCGCGGGTGTGACCCGCCCCTATCTGCAGGACTTCACGCTCGGACCGCCGTCCTACGGCGCGCCCGAGGTGCGTGCCCAGATCGAGGCCGCGTACGATGCGGGTATCGATGAATGGGTGCTCTGGAATCCTGGGAGTCGGTATACCGAGGGTGCGCTCGAGCCAGTCGGGGGCTTCGAGGAGGAACCGCTGATGCGGGTGGCCGGGGGCGTGTATCCGGTGTCTCGGCGTCAGATCGTCATCGATTCGGTACGAGCCGTGCGGATCGAGGCGGAGGCGCGTGCCCAGGTGCTACGCGACTCGCTGAGCACGGTACGGGACTCACTTGAGTCCCTGCCCCCCGTCGTGCCGGTGCCCGCGGATACGGCTGGCGTCCAGAGCGGCGGCACTCCGGGCGACGCGCCCGCGGATACGGCGAGGGTTTCGGGACCCTAGACTTCTAGGCCGCTCCGGCCTGCACGAACTGCAGCTCGTGGAGTCGTGCGTAGAGCCCGCCCTCCGCGAGCAGTTCCTGGTGCGTGCCCTGCTCGCGTAGCTCACCGTGGTGGAGCACGATGATCCGGTCGGCGTTCTGGACGGTCGAGAGCCGGTGTGCGATCACCAGCGATGTGCGCTCACGAAGCAACTCGTCGGTCGCCGCCTCGATGCGGGCCTCCAGCTCCGAGTCGACCGAGCTGGTCGCCTCGTCGAGGACGAGGATCTCCGGATCGAACGCCAGCGCCCGAGCAAAGCTCACGAGCTGGCGCTGTCCGACCGAGAGCGTCGAGCCGCGCTCGCCGAGCGGCTGGGCATACCCGCGCTCCAGGCGGTCGACGAACGCGTCCGCGCCCACCCGCTCGGCCGCGGACCGGACAGCCTCCTCGTCCACGTCCGGCGACCCGAGCCGGATGTTGTATGCGATGTCTTCGCTGAACAGGAAGACGTCCTGCAAGACGAGTCCGATGCGCGCCCGCAGTCTGTCGATCCGCACCTGGTCGATGGGTACGCCGTCGAGAAGGATCCTGCCTCGGTCCACATCGTAGAATCGCATCAGCAGGTTGATCAGCGTGCTCTTGCCCGCGCCCGTATGCCCTACGATCGCGACCTTCTCGCCGGGCTGAACCACGAAGCTCACGTCCTCGAGCACCCAGTCCGGCTCCCCGTCGTCCGTCTTGCCATACGCGAACCAGACGTCCTCGAACTCGATACGGCCGCGCGCGTCGGGCGGAAAGTCGAGGGGCGCGCTGGGGTCGACGATGTCGATCTCCGCGTCGAGAAGCGTGAACACGCGCTCCGAAGACGCCATCGCGCTCTGCAGGAGGTTGTACTTTTCCGAGAGATCCTGGATGGGGCGGAAGAATCGCCGAGCGTACTGTAGGAAAGCCGCTACCACACCCACCGTGACCACCCCTTCCAGAATGCGGAGCCCGCCGTACCAGATGATGAGTGCGAGCGCGAGGGCCGTGAAGAACTCGATGATCGGGAAGAAGAGCGCGTAGTAGGTGATCGAGCGAAGGTGCGCCTGGAGGTGGTCCTCGTTGAGTTCGGCGTGGCGCTCCGCGTCAGGGTCTTCGCGATTGAAGAGTTGGACGATGGTCATGCCCGTGATGCGCTCGTGGATGAACGCGTTCATCCGGGCGAGTCTCACCCGGATATCTCGGTATGCCTCTCGAATGCGGGCGCGGAACACGAACGCCGCGATGAACACGAGAGGGAGCACGCTGAAGGTCACCAACGCGAGCCGCCAGTTCATGGAGAGCATCGCCACGACGATGAACACCAAGGTGAACACGTCGCCGAACGCCGACACCACGCCCGAACTGAACAGCGTGTTCAGTGTCTCGACGTCGTTCGTGATGCGCGTCATGAGCCGCCCAACCGGATTCCGGTCGTAGTAGCGCAGGTCCGAGCGCTGGAGCTTCTCGAAGATCTCGGCGCGCAGGTCGTACATCACCGACTGTCCGATCCAGGTGGTCAGGATGTCCTGCGCGTATTCGAGCCCGAACGCGATCACCGTGACCCCGAGGAACAGCAACGCGAGGCGGCCGAGGTAGGCCACGTCGCCTTCCGGGATCGCCACGTCGATGACCAGTTGGGTGATCCACGGACCCACGATCTGCGCAGCCGAAGCGAGCATGAGCACCAGAACGGCGAGCAGCACATGCCACCGGTAGGGCCTGAGATACCGGAGCAAGCGACGCATCAGCCGGGCGTCGTACGCCTTGCCGAGAGTCTCTTCTTCCTGGAGGGTCCCGTGGAGGGCCATGCGTTCCCGTGGTGGTAGGGCGGGTATACGGACGTGGGGCTGGCGTCAGTGCTTACGACGTGGTGGCGGCTCCGAGCTGCTCGGAGCGGCTGACGAAGCCCGGCCGATGGCTCCGAGATGGGTATGCTGGAAGCCTGTCGGGAGCTTCAGCCCGTAGCCGAGCAGCCGGTCGAACCCGATGTGCGCGACCCAGATGATCGCGAAGTGCCAGAGGGCAGCGGGGGCTCCGACGAAGGCGAGGGCCGCGAGCAGCGCGGGGGCCGTGTAGGTGTGGCCCATGTTGTAGGCAATGGCACCCACGCGAGGCCCTTTGAGGTACCCGAGCATCGATAGGTCCGGGACGAGGAACAGCAGCGCGAACAGCAACCAGGAACCATCGGCCGCGTGCGCCCACACCAACACGGAGGCGGTGAGCACGACCGCTCCCTCGATGCGCAGCAGCCGGGTCGGGGTGTCGGTTGGCGTCATGGAATTAGCGCTGGCGCTCGTAGACGAACACGCGCTCGACACCCAGCTCATCGCGGTGCACGCCGGCGACCCGGTCCATCGAGACGTCCAGCGGAGCGAAACTGTTCGGCACCTCGACCTCACCCACGACCTGGCCGTCCGGCGCGACCACCGTCCAGCGCCCGCCGGCCAGCGGCTCTTTCCTCAGGTGGGTGGCGTCGGTGCGCGGCTCGTAACGTTTGAGCCAGAAGTTACCGGCCCGGTCGACGAGAAACTCCGAGATCGCGGGGACGGGCTCGGCTTCCGCTTCGGGTGGAAGGTCGGCGATCCAGCTCGTAAGGTCCCGCGACTCCAGCTCGGCT
>JBBDSN010000077.1:24005-40999 GCA_040904885.1 Gemmatimonadota bacterium
AGGGCCATGGGGTCGGAGATCACGCTCGTGCCGCCTCGCGGAGGGGGCACGAGCGAGGCGACCGCCGCGTCCCCGTTCGCGTACGTGCCGACATAGACCTCCGGGGCGCCGCCCTCCGGACGGATCGGGCGGCTGTCCACGAACGTGCCGTCCAGCAGGAAGCGCGTCGCGCGGTAGAGCGACGAGTCGTACACGAGGATGGTGTCCGGGGCCAAGACCCCGAGGTAGCTGATCCACTCGAACTCACCCGGCCCCTGGCCCTCGCGACCCATCGTGGCCACGTGAGTGCCTTCGCCCCCGTAGACGCTGACGGCAGCGCGCCCGCGGTCCGCCACAACGACGCCGCCACCCGGGAGGAGGCGCACCGCGGTGATGCGATCGAAGAGGTAGCGCGCGTCGCCGTCCTGTTCGCCGATCTGCAGCGTCGGCGTTCCGGCGACGGTCCATGAGGGCGAGGCGGCGGGCCGGGTGGATTCCGAGCAGGCCGCGACGGCGATCATCATTGGGAGCACGAGCGACCGCATACGACGGCGCTCCAGTGCACGTTGGGACGTCAGGCGCTTCATGGTTCCTCCCCGACTCGACAGCAATCTCCAGCGATGGATCCGAAGATGGCCTACGACCTATGCCCGATCGAGCGCACCCGGAAGATCCAACATACCCTCTCCCATCATGACGCAGCCACCACCGACGCGTACGGCGGTGAGTCGCCCCTCGCTCTGGTCGGCCTCGACTTCGATGATGCTCGGGCGGCCCATCTCCAACCCCTGTTCGATGCGCCACGACAGGTGCGGGGTATCCGCCGGCTCCCGTGCCGCAAGGTATCCGGAGAGCGCGGACGCGGCGGCGCCTGTTGCGGGATCCTCGTCGATGCCCATGCCCGGAGCGAACATCCGTGCGCGAATCGACGATCCTTCGAGCTCGACGTCTCGGGTCGTCACGTAGACGTGCGGCGCCCAGTAGGGCTCGAGCAGACGTTCCCAACGCGCCGTGTTCAAGCGCGCCCGTGCCAGAGCCCCGCGATCCCGAACCGGTACCATGAGAAATGGGACGCCGCAGGATACCGCCTGGGGCTGCCATGCTCCTCCGGCCAGATCGTCCTCGCGGAGCGAGAGCGCCTCAGCCAACTCGCCCATTGCGGGTGCCTCCGGGCCGAACTCCGGAAGTCTCGGGACATCGAACTGGGCCGAGTAGCCGTCGTCACTCGATCGGACCCGGACCCGGATCGGTCCCACGACCTGCTCGAGCATCAAGTCGGCGTGGAGGTCTTTGCCCGAGGCTACGGTCTCCACCCGGCCATCGGCGACCAGGATGCACGCGGTCCCGACCGTTGGGTGGCCCGCGAAGGGAAGCTCCGACCCCGGCGTGAAGATGCGCATGCGAGCCGTGTGGTCCGTTCGCTCCGGCGGGAGCACGAACACCGTTTCCGACAGGTTCAGCTCGCGAGCGATGCGGGGCATCAGCTCGGGTGGGACGGAGCCGCCGTCGGGGAAGACCGCGAGTTGATTGCCTCCGAATGCCCGGTCCGTGAAGACATCCGCGAGCAGGTATCGAAGTCCGCCGCTCATCTTTTGACTCTCACCAGGTAGGCGCCGCCACCGACGTCGACCGCCCAATCCGCGACGCGGTGGCGAAGTGCTCCGTCGAGGGCTTCCCTCACGGCCGACTGAAGCACCGGCGCGCCGCTCGAGCGTGTCCCGCGCCCGGTGATGACCCGCACGACTTCTCCGGCCGAGCGCACGGCGTGGGTCTCGAGGAAGCTCTCGAGCCGGCGCTCGGCCCCGTCCGCTGTGAACCCATGCAGGTCCAGCTCCGCCATGACCACGGACATATGGAGGGTCCGTGGCGTAACGCTGTTCGGTCGGGATACGCGGCGCTTGCCCATGAACACAGAAACCCGTTGTCGGCCTGGGCGTTCCGGACATGGCCGCCTTCGACGCTCAGCGGAGCGCCCTGCCTTCTGCTCAGCCGTTGCATCGGCCTGGTCGCCGCGCCCAGCCTCACGGCCTCCCCGGGTCCACTGCGGCGCCGTCGTTCGGATCGATTGCGCCCGCATCCGAGGGCACCGTGTTGATGACCCCGCGGAGCGCATTGAAGAACGCGACGGCTTCCCACGCGCGTCCCAACGCGGACCCTTCCCGACGATCCGCGCTGTGATTGAATAGCCCCGTCACGATACGCCGGCTCCTCGCCTTCGCGGGGAGTCCTTCGTGAAGGCGCATGCATTCCGTGAACGGGATCAGTTGATCGCCGCGCCCGTGGATGAGGCGTGTGGGGACGCTGACATCGGCCAGGTACGGCGCCGGCTCCAGCCGGGGTTCGACGCGCTTGCACGCCTCGGTGAGCTGGCGGGCCATGGCCAGGCGCGCCTCGCGGTCGGGTGGCTCACCCGTGGTCGGCGTGGCGAAGAGATCGAAGGTAGGCCGCCGCTGAGATGGCAGGCCGAGTCTCAGTTCGGCGATCAAGGGATCGTGGCGGGGGTCCCAGGCGGCGATCCTCTGATCGCTGGCGGCGGTAGCGAGCCGATCCAGCGCCCGGGCGACGTCGGTCGCGTCCTCGTAGCCGGGCACGTCCGTGAGGTGATTGCTTCCGACGACCCACCTTCCGTAGGGGTCGGGCGTGAGCCGGTGGTCGACGCCTCCCCACTCGTGTCGGCCGCTGAACTGGTAGCTCAGGGTTCGCTCCAAGCTGCAGTACCCGCCGAACAAGACGATCCCCGCGACGCGGGAGGCCAGGTCCTCCGTAGTCGCGGCGATCGCCACCTGGGGCGCGCCGAACGAGAAGCCGATCAAGCCGACTTTCCCCGGCCTCACCTCGGGTCGTTCCTGGAGCACGTCGAGGCACCCTCGGATGGTCGGAGCGGCGGGCTCCGGCGTCACGTGGAGGCTGCGCCACTCCGGGATCTCGGGGACGAGCACGGCCGCGCCGCTCGAGGCCAGCGCCTCCGCGAAGCGCATGAGCTGTGGGTGGAACCTGCCCATCCGGGAGACCCCGCCCAGCGCGATCCACGCGGGGAGGGGCCCTCTGCGGTGCGCCGGAAGCACCAGCGTCGCCGGAACCAGGACGCCGGTGCGTTCGAACTCCGTCTCCTCCGTTGCGACGTCCGCGCCGACCTTCCAGCTGCGTACATAACGCAGCGTTCTCATTGTGCCGTTGAGCATGAAAAATGCTAGCGGAAATACACGAGGATGCGAAACACTATAAGATTCCTTCCATGCATATTCTCGTCACCGGTGCGACCGGATACATCGGCGGCCGCCTCGTACCAAGGCTGCTTGCCGACGGACACCAGGTCCGCTGCCTGGTCCGATCCGAGCCCAAGCTGCGTGGTCGTGATTGGAGCGACCACCCGAGCCTGGAAATCTTCGAGGGCGATGCGGCGGACCCCGCCTCTCTCGACCGGGCGCTCGAGGGCCAGGAAGCGGCCTACTACCTGATCCATTCGATGGTCGTGGCCGGCGGAGACTACGCGGACCGCGACCGGGTGCTGGCCGAGAATTTCGCCCAGGCGGCAAAACGTCAGGGCACTGCGCGTATCATCTATCTCGGGGGACTCGGCGAGACCGGGGACGGCCTGAGCGAGCACCTCGCTTCTCGCCGGGAGGTGGAGGAGGCGCTGGCGTCCACGGACGTACCGGTCACGGTGCTCCGGGCCGCGATGATCATCGGATCGGGGTCGGCCTCCTTCGAGATCCTGCGCTATCTGGTGGAGCGTCTGCCGGTGATGGTCACCCCCCGGTGGGTGCATACCGAATGCCAGCCCATTTCCGTTCGCAACGTGCTGAACTTCTTGGTCGCTGCACTGGAGACGCCCGAGACCACGGGCCGGACGCTCGACATCGGCGGACCCGAGGTGCTGCCCTACGTGGAGATCATGCGCATCATGGCGCGCGCCCGGGGGCTGACGCCTCGTGTCATCGTCCCCGTGCCGGTGCTCACGCCCCGGCTCAGTTCACTCTGGATCCATCTGGTGACGCCGCTCTCGTCGCGTATCGCCCGGCCACTGGCGGAGGGTCTGCGCAACCGAGTCGTCTGTGAGGACGACGAGGCGGTGCGGCTCATGCCACAACGTCTGCTCACCGTGCGCGAATCGATCGACGCCGCGCTGGGCAAGATCGCCCGCCACGAAGTGGAGACGGCGTGGAGCGACGCCGGCGTCATGTCGGGGGATCCGGACTGGGCGGGTGGAACCACGTTCACCGACCGTCGCACGATCGACGTCGATGCGACGCCGGACCGGACCTTCACCGCCGTCTGCCGCGTCGGCGGTGGACACGGCTACTACGCAGCGGACTGGCTGTGGCGGATCCGGGGCGCCATGGACCGGCTCATCGGTGGGCCGGGCCTGCGCCGCGGACGGCGAAATCCGGAGCGGCTCTCCGTCGGGGACGCGCTTGATTTCTGGAGGGTGCAGGACGTCGTGCCCGGCCGGTCGCTTCGTCTCCGCGCGGAGATGAAGGTGCCTGGAGAAGCGGAGCTTGCCTTCACCATCCATCCGCCCACGGCCGACCAGCCGCTCACGCGCGTCGAGCAGACCGCGCGGTTCAAGCCCAAGGGCCTCGTCGGGCTCGCGTACTGGTTCATGGTCGTTCCACTGCACTCGGTTGTGTTCAACGGCATGCTGCAGGGGATTCGGCGAGCCGCCGAGGAGGCGTGAATCGGGCGGTGTCCGCGCTATCTCCCCTGATCCCGCCGCCGTATGTGGATCACCTTCTCGACGACCGCATGGACGATCCCTTCCCGGTCGACCAGGTCGACCGTGTAAGTCCTCTCAGCCGACTCCCGGTCTCCGAGAGCCGCGCGAATCGCGTCCAACTCGGCTTCGTCCAGGCGAAAGGTCGCATACAACGTGCTCCGGCCGGGGCGCTTGAACCGGATCGATGCCGCCTTGTCCCAGACGACGTAGTCGGGGCCTAGCCGCTGGATCAGCATGATCATGTAGACCGGGTCGACGGCCCCGTACATGCTGCCGCCGAAGATCGTCCCGACGTAGTTACGGGTTCGCCAATTCAGAGGAAGCTTCACGCGCACCTCGCTGAAGCCGCGCTCGATATGGATGATGCGGGCACCCGTCCCCCGGTACGCCGGAAACCAGTTCAAGCGCCAACGCAGTAGTTTGGTGCGAAACGACTCAGACATCCTCGAACTCTCCCGTCTGCACAGATGACCTCACCGAACCTCGCCATCCTGGCTTACGAAGACACCCCCCTCGGACCGTTGTGTCTGCGCCGACGGGAGCTGCTGTCCGCCCCTGGAACCGTGGTGACGGAGGTCACGCTGAACCACGCGTTTCTCATGAGTAGCTACAACACCGTGTCGGAACGCGCGCTCGCCGACACGGCTCTCGAGATGTGCATGGGCAAGGATCTCGACGTGCTCGTGGGCGGGCTGGGGCTCGGATACACCGCCCAGGCCGTGCTCGCATCCGAGCGCGTGTCCAGGGTCGAGGTGGTCGAGTTCCTTCCTCAGGTCATCGATTGGCTCGAGGAGGAGCTTTTTCCCCTGGCTGCGCAGCTGAAGGCCGATGCCCGCTTCGAGCCCGTGCTCGGGGATGTGTATGCGAGGCTCCTCGCTCCCCCCGGCGACCTGTTCGACGCGGTGCTGATCGATGTGGACCATGCTCCCGACGACAAGCTGGCTGACGAGAACGCCGCGTTCTATACCGAAGACGGCCTCGAGCGTGCGCGGCGGCACCTCGAGCCCGGTGGTGTGCTGGGTGTGTGGTCGTGGGCGGAAAGCTCTCCGTTCTCGCGCGCGCTCCGTAACGTCTTTCCGGAGGTGGAGGTCGAGCCGGTTACGTACTTCAACGAGCTCATCGACGAAGAGATCACGGACTGGCTGTTCTTCGCCCGAAACGTCGAGCGATGATTCGAAGCCTTCAGAGCTCGGCGGGGCCTTCTTGCTCCCGGCTTGCGACCTCGAACTGCGCTTCCACCTCGTTTTCGTATCGTTCGGCCTCCGCCACGATACCGTTGCCCGCACCGTTTTTCCAAGGTGCACGACGTCTCTCCACTTGTTCCAGCCCGCGTCGACGTATATCGTAGATGAGCGATAAACCATGCTGCCAAGCCAGGTCCACACGGTTTTGATCCACACTTCCTGGAGCTCCACGGATGACACCCCGAGCCTGCCCCCCCACGCCCACGGTGGATCCGCTCTCTGATCCTGACGAGGAGCTGGCCCGCTTGGCGGCGGCTCTCGGGCATCCCGCCCGCGTCCGCATCCTCCGGTTTCTTCTCGAGCAAAGAGAATGCTTCGCTGGTGCCATCGTGGATCATCTTCCGCTCGCTCAGTCCACGGTGTCGCAACACTTGAAGGTGCTGCGTGAGGCCGGTCTGATCCGGGGGAAGGTCGACGGTCTGCACATCTGTTACTGTGCCGACGAGGTGCGGCTCGCGCGGGTGCGAGAACTCGCAGAGGCAATGTTGCCGACGACCGTAGGCGGCCACTCGTGACGACGCACCCCGCAGCCTCCGGCACCGAGCCACGTCCCGGAGCCGAATCGCCCCCTGACGCCGACGCGAAGGATCTCGGGATGTTCGGCCGATATCTCACCCTCTGGGTCGCACTCTGCATTGGCGTCGGCGTGGCGCTGGGCCAGTTGCTCCCGGTGGTCCCCGAGACGCTCTCGCGTTTCACTGTGGCACAGGTGAATCTGCCGGTCGCCGTCCTCATCTGGGCCATGATCTTCCCCATGATGGTGCAGATCGACTTCGGGAGCTTGCTGGACGTGAGGAAGCAACCGCGGGGGCTCACCATCACACTGGTGACGAACTGGCTCATCAAACCGTTCACCATGTTCTTCTTCGCGTGGCTCTTCCTGCAGGTGCTCTTCGCGCCGTTCATTGAAGCGGGGCTCGCGCGGGAGTACGTGGCGGGAGCGATTCTGCTTGGCGCGGCGCCCTGCACCGCGATGGTGTTCGTGTGGAGCTATCTGACCCGGGGGGACGCGGCGTACACACTGGTACAGGTGGCGCTGAACGATCTCATCATGCTGTTCGCCTTCGCCCCCATCGTGCTATTCCTGCTGGGTTTGGGGGACATCACGGTCCCGTACGACACCGTGTTCCTCTCGGTCGTGCTCTACATCGTGATCCCTCTGGCGGCCGGCGTCGTGGTGCGGCGATGGCTGATCCGGAGCCGGGGCATCGGCTGGTTCGACGGCGTGTTCTTGAAGGCGCTCGGGCCGGTCACGATGGTCGGTCTCCTGTTGACCCTGGTCCTGCTGTTTTCCTTCCAGGGGGAGGTGATCCTCAACAACCCGCTCCACATCGCGCTCATCGCCATCCCACTCACGATACAGACGTTCTTCATCTTCGCGGTGGCCTATGGATGGGCGCGCCTGTGGAAGGTGAAGCACTCGGTCGCGGCGCCCGCTGCGCTCATCGGTGCGAGCAACTTCTTCGAACTCGCCGTGGCCGCCGCGGTCGTGCTCTTCGGGCTGAACTCGGGGGCGGCCCTGGCGACCGTGGTCGGCGTGTTGGTCGAGGTCCCGGTCATGCTCCTCCTGGTGCGCATCGCGAACGTGACGCGGGACCAGTTTCCTGGCGATGCCGTCGCCGCCACGCTCCAGCCGAGGAGAAGCTGATGTTCGAACATGCCCTGGTGGCCGTGGACCTGGTACCGTCCGGAGACCTACTGGTCGGTTGTGCTCCGGAGTTGAAGGCCCTGGGTACGACGCGGCTGACGGTGCTCCATGTGGCGCCCGTGGACTATCCGGTAGTCGGTGCCGTGGCCCACCTCGATGAGTATCGGGAGCAACTCGAGACGCTCGCCGAGGACCTCCGACGCCGAGGGTTCGACGTGGGCACCGCCGTGCGCCCCGGGAATCCCGCACGCGAGATTCTTCGCGCGGCGAAGGAGACCGGCGCCTCGCTCATCCTTCTGGCGTCCCGCAGTCGCAATAGGCTGCGCGAGAAATTCATCGGCAGCGTGACCCTGAAGGTGCTCGGGGAGTCCACGCTCCCGGTGCTTTTCGTGCGCATCGAACCCGATGCCACAGAAGGGGGCGCTCCTCTGATCCCCTACTGCTGCCCCATGGATGGTCCCATTTTCGTGGCCACCGACTTCTCTCCGTCCGCAGAGCGGGCGGTCGCCCTGGCCACGGCGCTCGCGCGTGAGGGTGCGGGACGACCCGTCACGGTGCTGCACGCAGCGGGTCCCGACGGGCAGAACCGCCTCGACGCTCTGGCCGCGAAGCTCCGGACCGAGGGTGTCTCGGACATCGAGGTGAAGCTCTTGGAGGGGGAGCCCGAAGAGGCGATCCGCGACGCTCTATCAGACGTCGGAGACGCGCTACTCGTGATGGGCACCCGAGGCATGGGCCTGATCGGGCGGCTGGCGCTGGGCAGCGTGAGCCGCGCGGTGCTCGGTGACGCTCGGATCCCAGTCCTTCTCGTTCCCGAGGCTGCTTCATGAAGATCGCGCTCATCTCCGACATCCACTCGAATCTTCCTGCGCTCGAGGCGGTACTGGGTGACCTTCACGAGCGCACGGACGTCGACGCGGTCTACCACCTGGGCGACCTCGTAGGTTACGCGGCGTGGCCCAATGAGGTCGTGGCTCGGATCCGGGCCGAGGGCATCCCGGGAATCGCCGGGAACTACGACTCCACGACGGCAACCGGGTACAAGCACTGCGGCTGCCGGTACGAAGACCCGAGGCAGGAAGAGCTCGCGCACGTGTCCTATGGATGGACCCGGGAGCACGTCACCGAGGTGACCCGTGCGTGGCTCGCGACGCTTCCCTTCCGCATGGACGTGCGGCCGTTGGGCGGTCATGTGGCGGGGCCTACCCTGATTTTGGTACACGGCGCACTGACCCTGAACACGCTCTACTGGACCGAGGATCGATCCGACGACTTCTGCCGGAAGATGGCCGAACGGGCCGGAGCAGGGGTGGGCGACGTGATCGCGTTCGGACACACCCACAAGCCGTGGCACCGGGAGGTGGACGGGGTTCGTTTCGTCAACACCGGTTCGGTGGGGCGCCCCAAGGACGGCGATCCTCGTGCCGGTTACGTGTTGGTGACCTTCGATGAAGACAGCGTCACGATCCACGTCGAGCGCGTCGGCTACGATGTGGACCGGGCAGCGGAGGGTGTCGTGGGAGCCGGATTGCCCGAAGCTTTTGCGGAGTACCTTCGATCCGGAGGCGCTGCGCCGGCGTCCTCGTAGGCGACTCCGAGCAACGCCGAGGTCCCAAGCTCTTCACGGAGCCCGTTCGAGGAGATGGCTCTCCGACCTGCACACGGTCACGACACTCTCGGCGCTCACGGTGCCCACGGCCCTGATCACGTCACCGACCTCGAGGACGTGGAAGGTGGCGAGCCCGCGGGCGGGGCACTGCGACTCTCTCGCCGGGATTCTGAGTGTGATCACACCGTACTCCGGACTGTCCACGATCAGGAGTCCGTCTCCGTCCACGAACATCGCTGTGGCGTCGATGGCGGTCACACTTCCCTCCAACGCCAGATCCTCGCCGATCTGGAGGCGCGGGTCGCCCGAAGGGTTGCCGCGGCTCTGACACCCCGCAGCCAGGAGTGCGCTGGAAAGGACGATCGAGAGGATGATGGCACGTAGCATTATGGAGTCGCTTCGACGATGCACACGTCCGGGTCAGCGATGCTGGTCGATGAGAATGGGATTGCCGTCCGGGTCGAGGAACGCGACGTGCTCCGGACCGCCTTCTTTCGGAAGCTTGCGCTCGGTGAACTCGATCCCTGCCGCCTCCAATCGCTCCGCGATCTTCCGAACATCCGTGAAGGAATCCGCTTCGTCGTGAGGGCCGTTCCACCCCGGGTTGAAGGTCAGGATGTTCTTGTCGAACATGCCATGGAAGAGCCCGAGGGTCGTGGTACCGTTGACGAGGATCAGGTATCCGTGGTCGGCGTTCCCGCCGGTCACCTGGAAGCCCAGCGCTTCGTAGAATTGGCGACTGCGCCCCAGGTCTGCGACCGTCAGGCTGACCGAGAATGCTCCGAGCTCCATGGCGATGTCTCCGGCGAGGGCGGCGTGTGCGGGCGGGACTCGCCCTTGCGCGCAAGGTACATGTCAATCGATCGGGGCGCTCAAGACCGTCTTCTCCGTGACGATCCCTCCTCGCCTCCCCACCTCGATCGAGCCGTAGCGCTGCTCGAAGCACTTCGGTAGCTCACGGTCCCCCTCGGGGGACAGCCACAGGCGGAGCAGGTGGCGGCGGCGGGACGGCTCCGGCCAGTCCACGAAGGCGGTCCGGTCGTGAAGCTGCGAGTGGTTGTAGACGAACTGCATGTCGCCGGGTCGGAGCCGCATGCGCAGGTGCATATCCGGGTCCTCCGCCAGGGCGTCGAACATGTCGAGGGCCGCGACGTGCTCGGGCGTCAACCGCATCGCGCCTTCGAATCTCTGAGCGCTCTCGATGTACTGCCGCTGATAGAAGACTGTGAGCTTACCCGCATGCCAGTTGAGCACCGGGATCTCCAGGAACGGCTTCGCTCCCGGTGGAACCTCCCCACGCCGGTCGGTGGCCACCGGATCGAAGAGACGTTCCAGGAGGTCGGGCCGCTCCGCCCTCATCCGGTTGTAGATCGAGAGAGCGCTCACCAGGAGCGAGTCGCCCCCTTCCCGGGCTTCACGAAGGCAGAGAAGTCCCACGACATCTGCGCTGTCGGTGTGGAAGCTCTGCCGCTCGGCCGTCTGGTAGATGCGGGTGTTGGTGTTCTGTGAGCTGGCCCCCGTGTCACGGACGTGGCCCAGAATGTGGCCCTGTGCGTTTTGGGAGCGGGCGCTCCCGAGGTGCGCGCCCACGCCGCAGAAGATCGTGGCCGCGAGCCGCTGGTCGTAACGCTCGACCGGCAGGCCACGAAGTACCTCGAAGCCGATCCCGTGCAGGAGCTTGTCCCGCAATGCGACCAAGTGTGATCCGAATGAGGGCAGTGGGAAGTCGGCGGCCGTGATCTCCCCCATGTCTCGGCCCTGCGCAAGGTAGTGCTTGGCCGCGCGCTCCAGATCGGCGATGTCCGTGTCCCTCAGCTGGACACGCCACTGGTCGGAGCGGTCGCGCATGTCTCGGCCGACCCACGCGGCGGGTCCGGTGATCTCTTCTGGGAGCGCTTCGAGGTTGGGGGCGCGCATGGCTCGCAGTGTCCGGAGGATGTCGATCTGACGCTCCAAGATCCGAGGGGATGGGTCGGCCGACAAGGAGTGGGCCCGTGGGGTTGGGGCGACTGGGGATGTGCGCTTTCGAGCGAATCCGGAAAAATGACCTCGGAGTTGCGGGACCGTTCGTCCGGCGTGCATTCTGCCCTTCGCACCCACTCGCACGAGGTCACCATGCACGCACGCCGCTCCCGCTCTGCCCCCTCGCTGCTCTTCTTGGCCCTCTTCGTCGCCGCGCTCACCACGGGTTGCGAAACCCGCACCGCGGACCAGCCCACCGACGATCCCAGACCCACTACGCTGGCCCATCGCTCCACCGTCTACGCCCCGAACGTGGCGGTCGCAACCAGTCAGCCGGTGGCCACGTCGGCGGCCCTCCGGGTCTTGGCGGAGGGAGGCAACGCGTACGATGCGGCCGTTGTCGCCGCGACCGTGCTGAACGTGGTGGAGCCGCACATGACCGGCATCGGTGGGGACGTCTTCACCCTCTCCTGGAACGCTCGCGACGGCGAGCTCCAGGGCATGCGCTCGATCGGGCGGGCGGGTTCGCTCGCTTCCCGGGACACGCTCATCGCACGCGGCCGGGAGCGGATGCCCGGAAGCGGTGCAGAGGCCGTGACCGTCCCGGGCTCCCTCGCGGGATGGGCGGCGCTCCTCGAGCGACACGGGACGCTGACCCTGGCCGAGGCCCTCGCGCCAGCCATCCGCCTCGCCGAGGAGGGATTTCCGGTCACGCCCATCATCGCGGAGGACTGGGCGAATCAGGTGGAAAAACTCGGGAGGGACAAGGGGGCGCGGGCGGTGTACCTGATCGACGGTGAGCGTGCTCCCGCCGCCGGGGAATGGCACCGGAACCCCGATCTTGCGGCTTCCTTCAGGACCGTTGCACGCGACGGCACCGGAGCCTTTTACGGCGGACCGCTCGGCGCCCGGATCGTCGAAGGGCTAGGGGAGCAGGGGGGATTCCTGACGCTCGAGGATCTCGCCCGGCACGAGATCGAGTGGATCGACCCCATCTCCGTGCCCTTCCGCGGATACCGGATGTACCAGCTCCCCCCTCCCAACCAGGGGATTGCCGCGCTGCAGATGCTCCGGATGTTGGACGGCTTCGAGCTGGACGCCATGGAGCACAACTCGGCCGAGTACATCCACCTCCAGACCGAGGTGAAGAAGCTGGCCTACGCGGACCTCGCCGAGCACATCGCGGATCCGGACCATATGCGCGTGTCGCCGGAGGATCTGCTTTCCGAGGAGTACCTGGCGGGTCGGAGGGCGCTGATCGACCTCGAGCGGCCGGCCGAGCGGGTGGAGCCCGGCAGCTTCCTGACCGACAGCGAGACGATCTATCTGACGGTCGCCGATGCCGAGGGGAACATGGTCTCCCTCATCAACAGCATCTACGGGTACTTCGGGTCGGGGGTCGTCGTCCCCGGCACCGGGATCATGCTCCAGAACCGCGGCGCCGGGTTCACGCTGGACGAGGGACACCCGAACACCATCGCCCCGGGCAAGCGTCCCTTCCATACCATCATCCCGGCGTTCGTAACCCGGGAGGTCGACGGGGGCGAAGAGCCATGGCTCAGCTTCGGGGTGATGGGCGGTGGGTTCCAGCCGCAAGGCCACGTGCAGCTCCTGTTGAACCTGCTGGTCTTCGATATGGATCTGCAGGAGGCTATCGATGCGGCCCGCATCGCACATGCCTCGGGGCTCCGCATCACCCTCGAGGCGCCCATCCGGGACGACGTGCGGACCCGCCTCGAGGCGATGGGCCACGAGATCGGCGACGCCGGGCGATTGAGCTACGGAGGTGCGCAGGCCATCATGAAGCTCGAACGCGGGTGGGCGGCGGGGTCGGATCCACGGAAGGACGGACACGCGGCGGGCGGGTAGGGTAGGCCACGCTCAGGTCTAGCGTTTTCAGGCCTTCTGGGTGGACCCGGCCTCACCTTCACCGTCGCGATCATGGACCTCGACCATCCCCGGCCGGGCATCTCGGTGGACGCGTAGCTCGAACACGTCCGGGCGGGAGTAGTGGCCCGCGACATCGAGTTGCCAACGGGGACCGATCAGTTGACTCGGATCGATGTCCGCATAGAGAATGCCTTCTTCGGCGTCGAGTGGCCCTGCCACGATCCGGCCGTCCGGGTCGACGATCAGGCTGAGCCCGGGGTTGATCAGGGCGTCCGCCTCAGCCAGGTACGTCTTCTTGAAGTCGAGCTCGTCCGGGATGTCATCGAGGCGGAAGACCTGACATGCGCTGATCACGAAGCTGCGCCCTTCCTTGGCGATATGCCGCATGGTCGAGATCCACGGCTCGCCGCGGTCCCACGTGGGTGCGACATGAATCTGCGCACCCATGGCCGTCAGGGAGTAACGGGCCAGGGGCATGTAGTTCTCCCAGCACAGCAAACCGCTCACCCGGCCGAACGGCAGGTCGAAGACCTGAAGGTCGTTGCCCGCCGCTTGGCCCCACACCAAGCGCTCTCCGGCAGTAGGAACGAGCTTGCGATGCTTCCCGAGGATGCGTCCGTCCGCTCCCAGATACAGCAAAGTGTTGAAGAGCGTGGAGTCGCTCGACTCGGAGTTGCGTTCATTCACACCGATCGCGACGGTGACCTGATGATCTCCGGCAGCCTCGGCCAGTCGTCTCGCCTCCGGGCCGGGGATCGCCATCGAGTTTCGATGGAGCGCGCTGTAGAGGGCCCGCAGCGGATGCGTCTTGCCGGGCGGAATGAACCAGACCCACAGCGGATATCCCGGAACGAACGCCTCAGGGAACACGATGAGCTTGGCTCCGTGCCGAGCGGCCACCCCGATCAGTTCGCAGGCCTTGTCGATGGTCGCGTCCATGTCCAGGAACACCGGAGTCGCTTGAACAGCCGCGATCTGGTAAGGCTCTGTCACCAATATGTGCCGCCTGCTTCGGGGGAAACCTACCAAACTCCTACGCCGTGTTCGTTCGTCATTCCGGTGGATGGGCGGCGTCGTTGATCTCGATCCAATTCCCATCCGGATCCTGCAGATAGATCTGCCTCACGCCATCCGGCCGTACCTGCGGTTCGTTACGACTGCCTGGGAAATCCACATACTCGGATTCCCTGATCCCTCAAGAATCGCAGGTACGCGTCGAAATTCTGTATGGCAAACGCGAGATGGGTGTTCTTGTCCGGTTCGATGGTCTGGTCGGATTGTCCCACATGCAGCTGCCAATTGCCCCCCACCGAGTAGAAGCGGATCGGTGCGGTCGGACCCCAGGGCGTTTTCACCTCCCCGAGCTGTAGCACGGTCGCATAGAACGCGGCACTCGCCTCCAAGTTGCTGACCAAGACCGTGGAATGATCGAATTGCAGATCGAACACCTCCTGGGCCGAGGCAGGAGGCGAACCGAGAATCAAAGCCATGCACAGGGCCGCGTATTCCATTCTGTCCGCCAGGCTATCTTGGAGCGAACGGAATCATCAGGTGCGCATACGGAGTGTTCGGCCACATCACCCACGGTCCGCCGTTCCGGTGATCCGTCGACATCCCTTCCAGGTACACGCGGTCCGGAATCAGCATCATCACGTGCGCGCCCACGTGCGTGACCCAGTCATCGTCCGAAGTGGGCTCCGTAGCGTAGGGATCGCTGTTGCTCACCGGGGTGTCGCCCATCAGCATGTACGCGAATCCGATCTCGGAGTAGCTGGGCTCGGTCTGATTCACGTATGCGTCGAGGAAGTTGAACCACGGGCCGTCCATGCACCAAGGATCATCGCCTTCCGTATCGGGCCTGTCGGGCAGGCAGATCCATCCGTTGGTGCCGGGGCGTATTTCGTTCATGCCCCAGTCCCACACCCCGGCCTCGTCCGAGATGGAGGACGGGCCGGCCCTGACGGCACTGCGGATGATGTCCTCCCGACTCATCTCTTGCGCGGAAGCGGCAGCTGGAACCAGCAAGACGGAAAGCGAAACAGCCAAGGTAAGCGGTCGCATCGGACAGTCCTGATCAGGGGGGCGCCGCGTCACTTCCGACGGCGACAGCTCAATGTGCGCGGCACGGAGTTCTGGACGCAACGCGGGAGCTTATCCGCTCGGACTCAGATACGGCGCCACACGACATTAGATGGTGCATCCGCCCGCGAAGTTCACCGCCGGATAGGTGGTCGTGGCCTCGGCTTCTCGTCCCTCGAACCTCAACCGAATCGTCAGGTCGTTGCTGACCCCCCCGCGCCGAGGCGAGCAGTACGCCAGGACGTAGACGCTGTTGGCCATGGCCGCGAGCTGGCCACCGATGCCCGAGAACTGATCGAGGAGAGACTCACTGTTGTCCGCGAAGGCCGAGCCCGACCGACCGATTCTCGACAGGAAGGTCTCGTCGATCTCCCCCCGGAGGCCAATGGAGTACGTCGCGACGCTGCTACCCTCGACCGCGGACAGTGCGGTCGACGCCAGCACGCGATTCGCCTGGTCGGTCCCATCGGTGAAAACCACCAACGCGCCGGCCTGAGTCACCCCGCCGGCTGCGCCGTCCTGCATTCGCTGCTCCACGATTCCGATTCCCTGCTGGATGGCGCCGTTGAGGTTCGTTGAATTGTCCCGCGTCACGTCCTCCGTCAGCTCGTTGATCGCGGTTTTGAGTTCCACGGCATCGTCGGTGAATTCCGTCAGCTGAACCAGGTCGGCGCCCCCATCGAACCACCAGACACCGACGGCAACGCCTGAAGCTTCGAGAGACTTGTCGACGAACGCCACCGCTGCGGTCTTGAGCGAGGAAAGGGCGTCCGAGCCCGTGATGCTCCCGCTCATGTCCAGGAGAAGAGCCACACTCGTCTGGAATCGGCCCGGCTTCGGCTGGAACGCCTTGGACGACTCGAGGTTCGAGTCCGATTGACCGTTGTCCAGAAGTTCGAAGGCGCTCACCGGGAGGTTGGGCACCGGCTCCCCGTCCTCGGTCGCGATCTGGAACGTGACCAGGACCTTTGCAGGCGCTTCCGTGGTCGTATCCAAGATCTCGATCACGAGTGGTGAAGCGTCGGGTCCCGTCGAGTCGCTACACCCGGACAAGGCCAGGAGTGCAACGACGATTGTGCCTGCGCGTCCCATGTTCACGGAGTGTTGCCTTACTTGGTATGAGAATGCCTCGTGGCGTTGTGGCCCTGCTACCCAGATCTCGGATGCAAGGATCCTGCCGCGGTATACCGGACAACCCGACGCTCCATCCGAGCCGACGTCAACGGCCTGCTCGGTTCACCGAATCAGGGTCGATCGAGGATGCGCCGGCGAGCTTCTTCGTGACTGATCGTCTCAGCCTCCTCCGGGAGGCCTCGCACCGCGTCGAGCATCCGATCCTTCACCTTGGCTGCAGCGACCGCTTAGATCGCGTGGCCATTTTCCAATTTGTGGATGAAGTGCTTTCCGACCTGCCACATATGATTTACGAATACCGCAGACCAGCGAAAATCCCAATCGACAACGATCAGCTCATCACATTTGGTGAACGTGTCGGATACAAGCTCGGACAACTCTGGTGGACGTGCCGAAAAGCACGCGTACGAAGGTAAGCCGCTATGATCGTCGGGAAGGATGTAGAAGTCGCAGGCCGGTAGTGTTGCATAGGGCTCATCCGAAGCGCTGTCAGAGTATACGCCTTCACGAACCTCGCCGTGGCGAGCAGATGCCACGAGCTCTGGAAACACCCTCGACCATCGGGTCAGCAGCTTGACCTTCTGCGCTTTCTCGAGACGTTCGTGGCTTATCTCATCGCGTGTCAGTCGTTTTTTGAGATCGAGATTCATCGCATACCGTCCGGACAGTCCCCCGGGATCCGACCCGAAGAGACCGCAATCACCTGTGGATAATCCATCGAGGCCGGCTCTG
>JBBDSN010000078.1:0-1258 GCA_040904885.1 Gemmatimonadota bacterium
CTAGGGCGCCGCCGGACGCACCGGATTGCACAGATCGGTAATGCCATTTACAATTTGTACATGATCCCTCGGATGCTCGAACCCGCCCTGCTTGAGGCTGCCGCCCAGGCTCCGGCCGTGGCCGTCACCGGCCCCCGGCAGTCCGGAAAGACCACACTGTGCCGTGGGGTCTTTCCCGACCACGCCTACGTCAGCCTGGAACCCCTGGACAACCGGGACTTCGCAGCGAAAGATCCGCGGGGCTTCCTGCGCCAGTACCCCGGACCCGTGGTGCTCGACGAGGTTCAGCGGACGCCCGAACTCTTCTCCTACCTGCAGGAGGCCATCGACGAGGATCCCGCGCCGGGGCGCTACATCCTCACGGGATCCCAGCACTTCGGCCTGTCCGAAGCTATCAGCGAGTCGCTGGCCGGCCGGATCGCCCTACTCCACCTACTTCCTCCGAGTCTGGACGAGCTCCTCCACTTCGGTCCCTTGGAGGACGTCTGGAGGGTCGTGTGGGCCGGCGCCTACCCCCGGATCCACCATCGGGGCCTCCCGGCCGACCAGTGGTTGGCCGACTACCTGGCCACATACGTCCAGCGGGACGTCCGCCAGGTCCTCCATGTCACCGACCTCGACGCCTTCACCACGTTCCTCCGCCTCGCGGCCGGGCGGACGGCTCAGGAGCTGAACCTCTCCGCCCTCGGGGCCGACGCCGGGGTCACACACAACACGGCGCGGTCCTGGATTTCCGTCCTGGAAGCCAGCTTCCTGGTGTTCAAGCTACCGCCGTGGGTGCGGAACCTCCGCAAGCGGGTGGTGAAGGCCCCGAAACTGCATTTCGTGGACTCCGGCCTCGTCTGCAGCCTCCTCGGCATCCGAGCCCCTGATCAGCTCGCCACGCACCCCCTGAGAGGGCCAATCTTCGAGTCGTGGGTGGCCTCCGAAGTGCTGAAGGCCCGCCTACACCGCCGGCGTCCTCGGGACCTGTTCCACCTCCGGGAGACCCGCGGCGCCGAGATCGACCTGCTGGTGGAGGGCACCCGGCACATCATCGGCGTCGAGGTGAAGTCGGGGGCGACCATCACCCCGGAGTTCCTCCAGGGACTGCGGGGCCTCCCGGATCTCACTCGACACGGGGGCGGAGGCCGCAGTGCCGTGGCGCGCCTCGTCTACGCGGGGGACATCGCCCAGGAGCGCACCGGAGTCCACGTGCTCCCGTGGAGTGACGTGCAGGGGGTGGACTGGGGGTGACGTCTCCCGGCGCCGACCGCCC
>JBBDSN010000079.1:0-3841 GCA_040904885.1 Gemmatimonadota bacterium
CGAGGCCCTGACGGGGCTGTTCTTCGGCATGGAGTACGAGCTGCTTCTCGCGCACCGGCTGGCTGGCGGCACGTTCGACGCCATGCGCCCGCGTGCCGAGGGAGACCCGGA
The DNA here is from genome assembly GCA_040904885.1 of Gemmatimonadota bacterium. Classification (GTDB taxonomy): domain Bacteria; phylum Gemmatimonadota; class Gemmatimonadetes; order Longimicrobiales; family Gaopeijiaceae; genus JAWLHJ01. The sequence goes on from JBBDSN010000079.1 coordinate 112, forward strand.
GGTGCTCGACACGATCGGCCGCAACCGATGGTGGCGGGCGTCGACGGTTGAGCCGGACGCGCGAACAGGGTCTACACCGAGATTCCGCTCGCGGCCCGGGAACGGAGCCAACGGAGCTCGAAACGGGTACCTTCCGAAGAGTCGCACGCGCCAGCGAACGGCGATCGCGCATTGCGACAGCTCGATCTCTTCGGGACCATGAGGACCGAACCCCACGGTCGCTCCGCGGCCGACCCTGCGGATCAATCACCGGGCGAGGAGGAAGACGTGGACGCTACGGCACGCGTGCTGGAGGGTGTGATCGATTTGGTGTTCGAGGAACCCGACGGGTGGGTCGTGGTGGACTACAAGACCGATGTCGGCACGGATCCGAGGTTCGAGGAACGCATGGCCGGGTACCGAAGGCAGGTGGATCTCTATGCCGACGCCTGGCACTCGCTCACGGGCGATCCCGTGGAGGACCGTGTCCTGTTCTTCACGACGCAGGGCCGGGTGGAACGGTGGTAGGGGAGCGGACATGAACGTCGATCAGGAGTTCCGCTGGCCCCCACCGGGTCTCGACCGCATGCAGGGGGATCTCTGGAAGATCGTGGTGCGCTTGGGGCTCGCCGGTGTCTTTCTGGTGCTTCCGCTCCTGTTCGTCACCACGTATCCGCAGGACCTGGCCACGTTGGGGCCGTTCGCCGACGCGTGGTGGGTGACCCTGGTGCTGGCTACGGTCGGTCTGGCGTTCGCGGTCGACGGCTTCGTCGGCCTGGCTCGGTTGCTACGTCGGGCCACGCATGCCGTGGAGCGTGGATATGGTACGCGCACGGTCATGAAAGTGGTCGTGGACCGGAGTCGGGACATGGGCTTTCTCATGCGAGGCATCCGACACTTCTCCACCCTGGACCAACCTGCCCGGGAGGTCCTGATCACGCTTCGGATTCTCACACCCGCGCTGCATGCGGCGGCCGGCCTCTGGCTCTGTCTCGCGCTGGCCGTAGGTCTCGTGGCGGCGGCCCGGGACTGGATCGGCCCTGCGGAGCTCGCGATCGGCACGCTCGCCCCCGCAGCGGTGGCGGCTCTCTTCGGCGCGATCACGGGACTCACCGAGGACGCGCGGGTCCGGAGAGCCCGAAAGGCCTGGCACGGACGGGCATGGGAGGACGATCTGGATCCCGAGCGCGTGGAGGCGTGGGAAGCGCTTGCTCGAGGGTCCGCCCAGGCGCCGCCCGAGGGTGCCTCGACCTCCGTGGCGCGTAGCCTGAGGCGCCTCGCGCTTGCCACCTCCGTGGCCATTGCGATCGTCTTCTTTCCGATTCTGCTGCTGTTGCCGGCCTCGGCCATCGGGCCGACCCTGGCGCGCGTTTCCGTTCCTGAATACCAGGGCATACAACGACGGGCTGCCGAGCTGGAGGTATACCGAGCGTACGGCGTGGCTCCGGATCCGTCCATCACCCCGGGTGAGGCCGGCCGGTTGCTCCAGAACCTCGCCTACGTGGGCTCGGACGCTCCGGTACCCCCGGGAGAACTGGACCCTCCACTGCGTATCGAAGAACCCTGGCTTCCGAACGGGAACGTTCCGAACCCGGTCGGCGTGCCGCCAGCGGTTTGGCATGACACCCTCCTCGAGGTCGTGGCGGCGGATCCTTCCGCCGAGGTACGGGCGTACCTCGGTACGATCGCGAGCCATCGGGCGAAGGCCGATCTCTCCCGGCTGGCTCGGGCCCCCCAGCTGGACGCGGCGAGCGCGCGTTGGCAGGATCCACCTCCCGTGGAGATTGGCTCGGCCGCGTTGCCTTCGCCGCGTCTCTTCGGCCTTCGCGCAGGCGCGCACGCTCACGTCGCGGCCGCCGCGCACGAGTTGATGCAGGGACGTCCGGCGCAGGCCGAGACCTTGTTGCGCGAGCTGATTTCCGTCGGGTTCCTTCTCGCCGACCAAGGCTCCACGCTGATGGACAACCTCCTGGGCCACTTCATGATCCGTGAGGGGGGGCGTGCCCTCGAGCAGTTGTTTCGGGTCACCGGGCGGGAGGTAGACGCAGAGGAGCTGGTCGACGCACGTGCCTCCGCCGAGCGCTCGGCTGCGAGAATCCAACTCCCGAGTGCGCGAAGCTCGGAAGCGATCGCCCGGATGCTCCCGGAGGTCGTCCTCAACCCCGCGACCGTGCGGGGTGTGGCCTGGGAGAGCTTCGCTCTCATGGCTACGTTGGCGCCATGCATGAACCTCAACCGGGTCGTATTCGGAACGGGGGAGGCCTACGACGACTTCGTGGCAGCGGCCAGGGTGGCGCTGGTGCGATGGCCGTCCGAGGAGCCTATCTTCAGGCTGGCCGCCGAAGGATTCTTCGGCCGGGCCGCCGGCTCGGGCGGATTCCGGCCCGGGCGTCTGCTCATGCTCTCGGTACGGACCGGCGACGGAGCGTGTGGCGACGTGATCGGGCGGTTCCGCGACATCGAGGATGGAACGTGAGATGGCGATGAGACTCCTTTTGTCCCTGTGCGTGCTCGCCGCCGGCGTCGTCACCGGACCCGTGTCGCTCGAAGCCCAGACGGTCCTGTCACGCGTGGTCGACGCAGAGACCGGTGAGCCCGTTGCCGGCGCCCTCGCGTACCTGATCGATCGCGAGGGCGAGACGGTACGAAACGTGCTCACCGACCAGATCGGTCGCGCGATGTTCGTGAACGTGCCCGAGGGCTCGTACCGTATCCGGATCGAGATGATCGGGAGGCAGACCACTGAGAGCGAGGGCTTCGCGGTGGAGGGGGCTTCGACCGCACAGGTCGAGGTGCGGCTTCCGTCGAGCGCTATCATGCTCGAGGGTATCGCGGTCAGCGCGGACGAGCGCTGTCGCATTCGACCGGAGGACGGTGTAACGCTATCCCGCGTCTGGGACGAAGCGCGTAAGGCGCTCGAAGCTGCCTCGTACACGGACCGGAGCGATGTCTACAGGTACAGCACCGAGATGTACGAGCGGGACCTCGACCGTAACGCCCGGTTGGTCCTCGAAGAAGTACGATCGACGCGCGCGGGCTTCATGCGGATACCCTTCGAGAGTCGTCCGGCTGAGGACCTGGTCGAGCAGGGTTTCGTGCAGACCGGACCGGATGGCGCGCGAAACTATTTCGCCCCCGACGCGCGCGTCCTGCTGTCCGACGTCTTCCTGGATTCCCACTGCCTCCGGTTGGCGGAAGGGGAAGACGAAGCGGAGGGATTGATCGGGGTCGCGTTCGAGCCGACGGCGGATCGCAGCCGACGGGTCCCCGACATCTCGGGCACACTCTGGTTGGACCCGGAGACGGCCGAGCTTCGCTGGCTTTCCTACCGATACGTGAATGTCCTCCCGGAGATCGCCACCGACTTGATCGGGGGTCGTGTCGAGTTTCGGAGGATGCCGGACGGAACCTGGATCGTGCCCGAGTGGTGGATCCGGATGCCGAGGCTCGTGGAGGAGCACACGGTCACGGGGGACATCCGCCGGCGCATCGGTGGCTACCGTCAGTCGGGGGGGCGCGTGCTCGAGGTGAGAGACCGCGGCGGGGATGCGTTCATGCGAGGAGAGAGTGGGACGATCGAGGGTTTCGTGCAGGACAGCCTGGGCATTGTGCCGCTGAGCGGTGTGCGCGTGGGCGTCGTGGGCTCCAACCAGCTCGTCTTCACCGACGAGGAAGGCCGCTTCGAGATCACCGGACTCACGGACGGCACCTACGAGATCCGGTTCGTGGATACCCGGCTGGAGGAATACGG
>JBBDSN010000079.1:3941-6504 GCA_040904885.1 Gemmatimonadota bacterium
GAGCACGCCCACCTGCGCAACGAGCGAGCCGGGCTGGTCGCTCACCCCGCGTCCGTCACGCCCGATCTCGAACCTTCGGTGGACGCGCTGGTCCGCCTCGGGTTCGATCTGGTGGCTCTGTTCGGTCCGCAGCACGGCGCACGCGGTGAGAAGCAGGACAACATGGTCGAGTCCGACTCGTACCGGGACCCGGTGACGGGGCTGCCCGTGCACTCGCTCTACGGCGAGGTCCGCAAGCCCACGCGGGAGATGCTCGATGGATTGGACGCGCTCCTGTTCGACCTCCAGGACGCCGGTGTACGGGTCTACACCTTCGTCTGGACGATGGCGCTCGCCATGGAGGCGTGCGCCGAGGCCGGCATCCGGTTCGTCGTCTTGGATCGTCCGAATCCGGTGGGGGGGATGCGGCGCGAGGGTTCGGTGCTGCGACCCGGCTTCGAGTCGTTCGTGGGGCTGCACCCCGTGCCACTCAGACATGGGCTCACTTCGGGCGAGCTGGCACGCTGGCTGAACGGCGCCCGGGGCATCGGGTGCGAGCTCGAGGTCGTCCCGTGCTCGGGACTCGAGCGTTGGATGCGTTGGACGGACACGGGGCTACCCTGGGTGATGCCGAGCCCGAATCTGCCGACGCCCGACTCGTGCGAAGTCTATCCGGGCATGGTTCTGCTCGAAGGCACGAACCTCTCGGAGGGGCGAGGGACGACGCGCCCCTTCGAGCTCTTCGGCGCACCGTACCTGGACCCGCAGGCGTTGGTCTCTCCGCTGGAGGATCGGCTGGGGTCGAGCGTTCGCGCGCGTGCCTGTTACTTCGAGCCGACCTTCCAGAAGCACGCGGGCGCGCTGTGCGGCGGGGCCCAGCTACACGTACTCGAGCCCGGATCGTTCGAGCCGGTACGCACCGCGGTGGAGATCCTCGTGGCCGTGAAGGCTCTCGCCCCGGACGACTTCGCCTGGAGGGAGCCGCCGTACGAGTACGAGGAGACACTGGCGCCCATCGACATGCTTTGGGGCCACGATGGCCTCCGCTCGGGGATCGATGCCGGGTTGGGCGCGAACGAGCTGCTGGCCGGCGTCGACGAAGAGATCGCGAGCTTCAACAGCTCGGTCGAGCCGTACCTGATCTACGGGCCCCACTGAGGGCTGTCCCCACCGGGGAACCCGTCAGGTGCAGCTGAACTGACGCTGCATGTTCACTTCGATCTGCAGGTCGAGGGTGTCGCCGGGATCCACCTGGAGCGGCTCGGTCGTGCATCTCGGACCCGCCAGGAGGTCGATCTCGACCTGCAGTGCCTGGCTGAAGTCCCAGGTGATGCGGTAGACGTTGTCCCCCTTGCCCCCGATGACCCCGAGCCGCTGCCGGCCGGAGTTGCTGACGGCCCACAGCGTCGCCTCGCTGAAGTTCAGGTTCCGTACGTGAATGCTGATGGTCTGCGGCCCGTCCGCCGAAGCGGCGAAAGGTCCACCCCCGTCACTCTGCAACTGTCCGCCCGCGCAGCCCGTAACCACGAGCGCGAGAGCACAAACGGTCAGGCTCGTCCGGATCGGCATTGGCCCATTCCTACCTGGTTGGGGACTTGAACCCAGATGCGTGCACCCGGGTCGACGGAAATCGGAGGCGTATCGCAACCCCTTCCACCGATCACGTTGATCTCGAAGGAGATCGGGTTCGCGTAGTTCCACGGGAGACGGAAGGTCCCGTCGGTCTTACCGGTCACGCTTCCGACCCGAACGCGCTGCCCCGACGAGATGGCGTAGACGGTGATGTCGTTGAAGTTCATGTTCTGAACCGAGATGCGCAGGCGATCCTCTTCCTGCTGCTGCAAGCTTCCGTCGAACGGGTTGCGTGCATTGCTGCTCAAGCCGCACGAGGAGGCTACGAGCAGGGAGGCCAGAACGAGCGTCGCCCTGACGGGAAGGGTGCCCGGTAGGTTTCTCATGGCGTGGCCTCGCTCGGATCGGTTTCGTATGCCCGCCCGAAGGCGTGCAAAGTCATTATAGTGCTCGAAGAGCCTCAGGGATCCATCGGCGCCTCAGGCGATCCACTTCGAAACGGGTGCGTGGGCCTCCTCCAGGGGCTGCGTGACGACGTCCAGGAGGAAAGGGCCGTCGTGCCTCAGCGCCTCGCGCATGGCGTCCTCCAGCTCCGATGGGTTCTCCACTCGGCGCGCGCGCATGCCGTAGGCGCTGGCGATCGCCGCGTGGTTGGAGCGCCGGAAGTCGACGGAGTAGTAGCGGTCGCCCCGGGACTTCTGTCCGGCCTTGATCCATCCATAGCCGGCGTTGTTGCAGACGATGAGCGTCGCGGGGACATCGAGGCGGACGAGCGTCTCCAACTCTCCCGCCGAGATTCCGAACGATCCGTCGCCCATCATCCCCACGATGCGCCCCGCGTCGGGGCGGGCGTGCCAGGCGCCGACCACGGCCGGGAGCGCGTAGCCGAGTGCGCCGAATGCCCTCGGGCTCACGAACCACCGTCCGGGCTCCGGGAGCTCCCAATACGCGGACACGTAGGGGCATGGGGTGCCCGCATCGGCGAGGACGACGGAACGTGGCGGAAGCTCGG
>JBBDSN010000079.1:6604-33190 GCA_040904885.1 Gemmatimonadota bacterium
TAGGGGCATGGGGTGCCCGCATCGGCGAGGACGACGGAACGTGGCGGAAGCTCGGAGAAGAGCGCCGCCAGGAGCCGCTCGGGCCGGATCGGTGTCTCCCGCGAGGCGAAGAGCGTCGCGGTCTCTTCCCTGTGGCGCGCCTTCCCGCGTGCGATGGCCTCGGCGTCGAAGCGGTCACCACGTCCGTTGCCGCCCATGCCGGAAAGGGCGTCGAGCAGCGCCGTGAGCCCCACGCGGGCATCGCCCTGGAGCCCCGCGGCCAGCGCGTGGTTGCGACCGAGTCTGGCCGGGTCGGTGTCGAGTTGCAGGAAGGTCGCGGATCCCTCGTCGGGAAGCGTCCACTTCTCCGTCGTCACGGACCCGGTGCCTCCCCCGACGTAGAAGACCACGTCGGCGCTTCGGACGAGCTCGTGCCGCCACGGGAGCCCTCCGTTGCTCCCGACGACGCCCAGGGCGAGGGGGTGGGTCTCGGCGATCGCGCCCTTCCCGCAGATGGAGGTCGCGACCGCGGCGCCGAGCGTCTCCGCGAGCCGGGTGACCTCGTTCCACGCCTCGGATCGCAGGACGCCCGCGCCGGCGATGATCAAGGGGCTGCGCGACTCCACCAGGACACGGGCGGCCCGTGAAACCGCTTCGGTGTCGGGCGCAGGTCGTTCCCGGGGGTATCGATCAGAGAGCCGCCCCGGGGTGTCCTCGACGCTCGCGCTCTGGAGGTCGAGGGGCAGGCTGACGTGGCACGCGCCCAGGCTTCCGCCGGTCGCCTCCGTGAATGCGCTCCGAAGCATCCTCGGCAGGTCGTCGACCGTGCCCGGCTCGTAGGCCTTCTTCGTGATCGACGAAAACAGCGCCTGCTGATCCATCTCGGTGAGAGTGCCTTTCCCACGGTCTTCGACGCCGACGTCCGAGGTGAGACACACCAGAGGTACCGAAGACCCGTTCGCTTCGGCCACGCCCGGCACGATGTAGGTCGCGCCTCCGCCGCTCGGCCCTTCGCAGATCCCTACCCGGCCGCTCAGCCGGGCGTACGCATCGGCCATGTAGGAAGCGCTGCGCTCGTCCCGTGTCAGCACGTGAGACAGAGACGAGGACCTGGCGAGCGCGTCATAGAACGGGAGGGACGTGTCGCCGCAAAGACCGAAGACGATGTCGACGCCCGCTTCCTCCAGGATGTCGACAATGGCTTCCGCTCCGGTCATGTGTTCCTCCTCCGTGGGCTCGTGGCGCGCGTCCGTGCCACGAGGGTTACGGCACGCCACCGCGGGGCGCAATCCCGCTCCTGGCTCCTGGCGGGGCGAGCAAGCTGAACTGGACCCGGTTCGTTCTTATATGTTTTCGACACCCGATCACCCTTCCCCCCCAACCCCCCTCGCCCATGATCGGACTTCCTGCCGTCTCCAGAATCACCCAGGCTCTCCACGCGCCGCAGCTGACCAGGAGCCTGCTCGTCGTCCTCCTCGGCCTTGCGCTTCCTCCCGCTCCTGGGGTCGCGCAGTCCGAGCCCGAGCCGGTGCTCGAGCAGCTGCGCGCGGTCTTCGATCAACCCGGGCTGAAGGTGGGCGTGCTCCTTCAAGCGGTGGCGGATCCGGGCCTGGACGACGAGACCGCGCGGATGCAGGTGGCGAACGCGCGTTTGCGTGTCTCGGGCGAGCTCGACGGAGGCTTTCGCTACGACCTCCAGACCAACTTCGCCGGATCGCCGGCGCTGCTCGACGCGAGGGTCGGGTGGTCCTCGGGTCCTGGCTTCGCGGTCGACGCCGGGCGGTTCAAGACTCCGTTCAGCGGTGAATTCCTGATTCCCGCATCGTCGATCGACTTCGTGGACCGGGCCAGGGTGGTCCAGGCGCTCGCGCCGAACCGGCAGGTCGGCGTGCGTCTGAGCGGCCGTCTGGACGAGTACGTGTCGTGGGCCGCGGGTGGCTTCACCGGGAGCTCGAACTCCGTTCCGGGGGAGCCCCTGATCGGTGTCTTCCGGGTCGACGGCTCGTCCTTCGAGCTCGGAGAGGGGCTTCTTTCCGTCGGGGTGCACGCGGCGACCGGGAAGGACGGGGGAATCGCGCCCAGATTCGCCGCCTTCAGGGGCGACGGCGTGCTGCTCGGCATCGACGGACGCTACGAGTCGGGACGGCTTCTCCTCTCGGGTGAATACGTGAGAGCCGACTGGGATCCCAACGTCGGTGCCGATCAGGACGCGGACGGCCTCTACCTCACCGGTGGTTGGCACCTGGAGGAGAATCATCAGGTGCTGGCCCGCTGGGATCGGTACCGCGGCCCCGGTGCCGGTGTGGAACCGGATGATGCCTTGATCCTCGGCTACAACGTGTGGCCTACGTCCGCGTCGGAGATCCAGGTGAACGGGATCTTTCCGCTTCGTGACAGCACACTCCCCTACCGACTGCTGGTCAACTTCCAGATCGGTTTCTAGCCGGTCACCAGGCGGCACGTGTCGCGCGCGATCAGAAGCTCCTCATCCGTCGGGATGACCCATGCCGCGAGGCCCGTGCCCGGACGCGTGATGACGCCCGTGCGCCCATCGGTCATGCGGGCGTTGGCTTCAGCATCCAGGTCGAGCCCCGCCCACTCGAATCCGTCGAGAATTTGGCTGCGGATCCGGGGGGCGTTCGCACCGATGCCCCCCGTGAAGACGACCGCGTCCGCGCCGCCCAGCGCGGCGAGGTATGCACCCACGTACTTGCGGGCCCGGTAGCAGAAGACGTCGATGGCGAGACGGGCGCGACGGTCGTCGTGCTCCTCGATCTCCACGAGGAGATCGCGCATGTCGTGCGTGAGCCCGGAGATCCCGAGCAGGCCCGATTGCCTGTTGAGGAGCCCTTCGACCTCCCTGAAGCTCATGCCCTCCTTCGCGGCGATCACGTCGAGGAGCGCAGGGTCCAGGTCTCCGGAGCGGGTCCCCATGACCAGTCCCTCGAGCGGCGTGTAGCCCATGGACGTATCCACCGACGCGCCGCCGTCGATGGCGCACGCCGAGCATCCGTTCCCGAGGTGCAGGGTCACGATGCGGACCTGCTCCTTCTCGACGCCGATCAATGTGCGGTAGCGCCAGGCTACGTAACGGTGGGATGTGCCGTGGAAGCCGTATCTGCGGAGCTGGTGGCGCCGGTAGAGCGAATAGGGGATCGCGTAGAGAAAGGCGTGCTCGGGGATGGAGGCGTGGAACGCGGTGTCGAACACGGCGACCTGGGGCACTCCGGATCCGAGCAGGTCCCGCACGGCTCTCATTCCCTGGATGTTGTACGGGTTGTGAAGCGGGGCCAGGGGGATCAGGCCCTGCAGCGTCTCGAGGACGCGGTCGTCGATCACGACGGAGGACCGGAACGTCTCTCCTCCGTGCACCACCCGGTGGCCCACCGCGCCGATATCCGAGACGGCAGTGACGTCCACCTGGGAGCGGTCGGAGGCGAGCCAGCGCAGGATCCAGTCGATGGCGGCACGGAGATCATGCAGGGTCGCCGCCTCCACGGAGGTGCGTCCCTCGCCGTCCGTGAGGTGGATGACCGCTTCCCCGCCGATTCGCTCGAGGGTGCCGAGGGCCAGCTTGCGGTCCTCGTCGGTGCGTATCCGTTCCTCGTCGGTCTGGATGAGCTCGAACTTGAGCGTGGAGGACCCGGCGTTGAGGACGAGGATGTTCATGAAGGCCTGGGCTCGGGATCGCGTCGTGCACCCCTGTTGCCGCCAGCCGGGCGACGGAGTGCCTCCTACCTTCGCGAGGGAAGAGGCTTCGCGACAGCCCGAGGGGGCCCGTCGACGCTCGTCAGTTCGCCAGGTGCGCTACCGTCACGACCCTGAGGGTCGCATTCACGGGCTCGGTCTCGCGCCACACGACCGTGCCGAGCTCTTCCTGGCGCGCCGCCGCCGCGGCGATGTCCGTCCGAGCCACGAGCTCGGTCATCCGGTGCGCCGCCCAGGCGGCATCCGCCGGCAGTACGGTGACTTCCACCCTCATGGTCGCGGCCGACTGCGCGGAAACCGCGACGGGCCTTGCAATATGAAAGAGGCCCAGCCCGACGACCGCGAGGATCGTGGTAAGGATCGAGTGGAAGTTGTGGGTCCGCATGGTCGGCTCCGGTCGGGTATCACGTGACCGAAGGAAGAGCACGGGCTGTGCCGAACATCTCCAATCCGTGTAACGGTATATTTGATAGCGTGTTAGGGTGTTATGGTCACCGATCGGACGGGGCCGCTAGTGTCAAACAATAAGACAGCAACGAGGCCGTCTGCGGGCACCTTGGCGCTTACCCGGAGGTGTCAAATATATGGACAGTGAGCGATTTCACGACGGTCTTGGCACTCCGGTTGCCCTTGTCCTCGCCATGACCGACCGGCACGGGGCCGGAAACAGATCCCCCGCGATTCGTATCGACTTCCATAGGACAAGGACAAAGCACCATGAGCAAGCTGACCATGACCGTCGTCGCAGCCGCGATCCTCGCCTTTCCGGGTCTCGCTTCGGCCCAGGCTTCCGCGAGCGTTCAAGCGTTGGCCACCGTGCTCGCGCCGATCTCGGTATCCAACCTCCAGGACCTTCAGTTCGGAGATGTCATTCCGGGGGTCGCGACGACGATCGCTCCGTCGGCCGGCGACGCCGGGCAGTACGCGGTCAGCGGCGCGGGCGTGCTGGAGGTGACGCTCGATTTCGGGACGCTCCCGGCCACGCTCGATCACACGCTTTCCGCGTCCACCCTGCCGTTGTCCTTCGGCGCGGGCAGCGCCGGTGTCGGGACCACGACGGGTGTCGTGGCGACCACGTTCGATCCGTCTTCGACCTACACGGCCAACCTGAGCGGCGGCGATCTCTTCGTCTTCATCGGTGGGACGGTCGCGCCGGACGTGTCCCAGGAAGCCGGTGACTACGAGGGCACCATTACCATGACGGTGGCGTACACCGGTAACTGAGCGCTTCCGGTGGAGAGGTGCACGAGCTTTGCACGGTCCGGCGGGCCGGCGCCGCGGAGCCTTCCGAGGTCCCGCGGCGTCATCGTCCCCTCGCATTCGAAGGCACATGATCCGAAGCGCCATCCGACTCGTCTTGCTCACGATGCTCGTGGGTGGAGGGAGCCTGGAGGCCCAGGGGCCGCCGGGTCCGCGGCCGCCGGGTGGCGGTCGGCCGCTCCGGGTGGACGCCCAGCAGGCCCTCGACTTCGGCGAGTTGCTCGGGGGGCTGCCGCAGGTGGTGCCGGCCAACGACCCCATCAACGCAGGGCGTATGCAGGTGTCGGGGCAGGGTGGGAGTGACGTCCTGGTGTCCTTTCTGCTCCCGACGGCGCTCGATGGCCCAGGCAACGCGGCGGTGCCACTCGTCTTCGGTCCCGGAGCGGCAGGCTATTCCGCGACGCAGGACATCGACGGCCAACTCGCGTTCGATCCTTCCATATCGAACGTGTTCACATTGCCGCAAAACGGGCGCGGCACGCTCTACCTCGGCGGAACCGCCATTCCGCCGGCGCAGGCCGTCGTGGGCAGCTACGCGGCCACCATCACGCTGACCATCTCGTACGTGGGGAACTGACACATGATGCGGAACCGTCTGAGAACCCTGGCGCTGACGGCGGCGCTCTGGTTCGGCGTGCTCCTCTCCGAGGCGGTCGCCATCGTGGTGGCTCCGACCGCGGTCTATCTGGCGGATGACAACCCTTCCGCCGCGGTGAGTCTGTACAACCCGTCCAACGATCCCGAGGAAGTCACCGTGGAAGCGGTGTTCGGGTATCCGACCACGGACGAGGCGGGCAACATCTACTTGCACATCGACCCGGAAGGCGCGGACACGCGCTCGGCGGCCGGTTGGATCCAGGCGCTTCCGCGCAGGCTCGTGGTGCCGCCTGGCGAACGCCGGGTCGTTCGCTTGCTCGCCCGTCCACCTGCGGGCACTCCCGACGGGGAATACTGGACGCGACTCGTGCTCACGAGCCGGGGCCAACGGGTTCCCGTGGCCGGCACACCGGACACCGCGGGTGTCCAGGTCGGTCTGGAGTTGGAGGTTCGCACCATCATCGCGGTCACCTACAGGAAGGGGGCGGTCACGACTTCACTCTCGGTCGAAGACTTCACGCCCCGCATCGAGGGGGACACGCTGGTCGTCCATCCGGAGCTGGTGCGTGGCGGCAATGGAGCGTTCATCGGGCGTATGGACGTGATCCTCCTCGACCAGGAGGGTTCGGAGATCCGGAGGTGGACCGAGCAGGTCGCCGTGTACCGCACCTACCATCGTCGGTATGCCTATGACGTGTCGGGACTCGAATCCGGTTCCTATCGCGTGGTGCTGAGGCTGAGCACCGAGCGTGACGACGTGCCGGCAGCCAGTCGGCTGCCCGCCGCTCCGGTCGAGCTCGCGGCGGAGGTCGTGAGGCCGTGACCCTGGGCCTTCGATCCCGAGGCGCGCTGCTCCTCGCGTTCGGGGTCCTGAGCTGGATCCATCCGGGTCCGCAGGCGGCGGCCGCACAGGCACAGGTGGCCACACAGGCTCAACCCGCGCCCCGCGTGACTCTCGACGCTCCGGTCGTGTCCGACCTCCAGGAAATCCTCCTGGATCTCAGGATCGGACGGCTCGCGAGTCGTACCGTTCGCGCGCTCACCGAGGGGTCCGAAGCGTATCTGCCCGTCTCCGAGTTGCTCGCTCTCGGCGAGGTGGACCACACGGTGGAAGACACCGGAGTGGTTCGAGCGGTGATCCACCCCGGCGCGAGGCTCGTCGTGCTCGATCCGGTTGCGGGACAGGCGTCGAGGGAAGGCCGGCCTTTCTCCTTGCCCGCGGCAGCGATGGCCGAGGACTCCGGCACGCTCTACGTCGCCGCCTCGGTCCTCGAATCGTTGTTCGACCTCACGATCCGCACGGATTGGTCCCGGCTGACAGCCGTGGTCATGGATCCCCAGGTGCTCCCGTTGGGTCGCCGCATGGAACGCGAGGCGCGTTGGCGGCGGGTGACGGGCGCGACCGGATCGGGTGCGCCGGACGCCCGGATCCCGCTCGACCAGGGCCGGTTCGGGGGCGCGGTGGTAGACTGGAGCCTGTCGTCGAACGTGAACGATCCTTCCGGCACGACGTCCTACGCGGTCGGCGCCGGCGCCCGGGTCTTCGATGGGAACCTCCAGATGAGCTCCCGGAGCCTCGGTCCCACGAGCACGGGGGAACACCAGGTCGACGCCACCTACCAGACGGTGTGGAGCGACCGGAGCTGGATCACCCAGATGCGTTTGGGTGACGGGTTCTCGAGCGGTCCGCGGCTGAGGAGCGTTCGGGGAATCTCCTTGACCAACGCTCCCTTCGTGCGACGGAGCTTCTTCGGCGTCGATTCGTTTTCCGGCCGCGTCGGCCCCGGGTGGGACGTCGAGCTCAAACAAGCGAACCGAACGGTCGACGTCACGCGTGCGGACGAGCAGGGCGCGTTCGCGCTCGACATCCCCCTGGCGTACGGAACGAATTCGGTCGAGGTGGTGGCGTTCGGACCGCACGGCGAGATCGTGACCACCGAGCGGTTGGTCCTGCTGGGGACCGACCGGCTTCCGGCCGATGCGTTCGAGTGGAGCCTGAGCGGGGGTGCATGCCGAGACGCACGGTGCGCGGGGACGGCCAATCTCGACCTTCGATACGGCCTTTCCGACCGGTGGACGCTCCGGGGTGGCACGGAAGCGTTCACGCGCGACACGCTTCCGTCGCTCGTTCAACCGTACCTGGGCGTGACCGGTGTGGTGCTGCCCGGACTCCAGCTCGCCTCCGAGGTGCTGCACGGCGGCTTCTTGCGAGGCGGCGCCACCTACGCGCCCTCGTCACGGCTCAGGGTGCGGAGTGTGTTCACGGCGTTCTCCTCGGCGGTCGAAGGCCCCGTCCTGCACGATGCCCGTAGACAGTCCACCACCGAGACGGATGTGCTGTTCCGACCGCTCGCGAGCCACCCGCGCTGGCTGGTCCGGGGCGCATGGCTCCGCCAGGCGCTCGACTCCGGAACGCTGTCCTTGATCCAGGCCGCCTCCGTGTTCCAGCTCGGGAACGTGGGCTTCGAAAGCGGCCTGCGCCGCGACGTGGACGACCCGGACCTCGGCGCACGATCGACGCGCGACTACCTGACGGGCGCGGTCACGGGCCTCGTCCCCCTACCGGGCCGCAGAAAGCTGTGGGCCCGGGGAGAGGTCGAGCTCCTGGACGCGTCCGCGCTCCAACGCGTTCGGGGTCGTGTCGCCTATCAGGTCACGCCCGGCGCCCGGCTCGAAATCGGGAGCGGGTGGCATCGCACGTTCGGTGCGGACCTGACGGTGACGTTCTCCGCGTATCTGTCACAGCTCCGGAGCCTGACGCAGATGGTGGCGCCCGAGGGTGTGTCGGCACGGGTGACGCAGGTCACCCAGGGCACGGTCCACTGGAACGAAGCGACCCGGCAGATGAGCCTGTCCCCCGGCCCCGGACTGGAGCGGGGCGGGATCTCCGGCTATGTGTTCGTGGATGACAACGGGAACGGAGTGCGGGACCCCGGTGAGCCGGGGCTCGACGGAGCGCGTGTGGTGATCGGCGGGCGGACCGTCCGCACCGATGCCGACGGCCGGCATCGCACGTGGGACCTCGTGCCTTTCGAGCCCGTGCGGGTTTGGGTGGATCCGAGCTCGATCACCGATCCCAGGCTGGTTCCGGTGCTCGGGGAGGTCGAGGTCGTGGTGCCTCCGTCTTCGTTCGGACGCCTGGACATTCCCGTGACCTTCTCCCAGGAGATCTGGGGCTCCGTCGTTCGGTCGACCTCTCAGGGTGAAGCGCCGCTTCCTTATGCCGAGCTCGAGTTGGTCGATCTGGGCACCGGCGAGGGTCGTGCCGTACGAGCGTTCTCCGACGGCGACTTCTACGAGAGCGGCATCAAGCCCGGGCGGTACGAGCTCCGGATCACACCCGGCTCCCTGCGGGGTCTCGGGGTCGTCCCTGAACAGGACGCTTATCCTGTGGATATCGAGGTGAACCCTACGGGAGCGCCGCCCGACCCCATTCTGATCCGGTTGACCCCGGCGCCGGCTGTTGGAGACGCGGGATGAGCGGAACCGTCCTGCTGGTCGACGACGATCCCGCCATCCTTCGGGCCCTCGGTCGGTATCTCACGGGTCTCGGGTACGACGTCCTGTCCGAGCCCCTCGGACTCGCGGGTGTCGAGAGCTTCGAGCGGCATCGGCCGGACGTGGTGGTGCTCGACCTCGACCTCCCTGACGTCAACGGCCTCGAGGTGCTCGAGCGGATGCGGGAGCGCGACGGCTGTGTGGTCATGCTGACCGGAACCGGGGACATCGACACGGCCGTGCGCAGCATGATGCTCGGCGCGGAGAACTTCCTCACCAAGCCGGTGGAGCTCGCGCATCTCGGCGCCGTCGTCGGACGTGCCGCCGAGAAGACCCGGCTCCGCCGTGAGAATGCGGCGCTCCGGACGCATGTCGGGCGGTCGGCCAGCGACATCGATGCCCTCGGGGTGTCGTCGCAGATGAGGGAGCTGGCCCGACAGGTACGGCTGCTGGCCGAGAGCGATCGCACGACCGTGCTCCTCACCGGAGAGAGTGGGACCGGCAAGGGTTGGGTCGCGCGCCTGCTTCACGAGATGGGAAACCGCGCAGACCGGCCCTTCGTGGAAGTGAACTGCGCGGGCCTCACGGCGACGTTTCTCGACTCCGAGCTGTTCGGACACGAGAAGGGCGCATACACCGATGCCAAGGATCGCCGTGAGGGGCTCTTCGAAGCGGCCCATACCGGCCTCCTCTTCCTGGACGAGATCGGGGACCTGGCGCTGGAGCTGCAGCCGAAGCTCCTGAAGGCGCTCGAGACCAAGACCTTCCGGCGGCTCGGAGGCACGCGCGAGATCACGGTCGACGTCCGCCTCGTCGCGGCGACCCACCAAGACCTCGACCAGAGGGTCGCCGACGGAACGTTCCGGGAGGACCTCTTCTACCGCCTCAACGTGACGCCCCTCCGACTGCCGGCGCTGCGCGAGCGCACGGACGAAGACCGGATGGCTCTCCTCCACGGGCTCCTTGGTGAGCTCCGGCGGGAAATCCGTCGTGGGCCGGACACCTTCTCGGAGGAAGCGCTCGAGCGACTGATCGCCTACGGATGGCCCGGCAACATCCGCGAGATGAAGAACGTGCTCGAGCGGGCGGTCATCTTCGGTGGAGACGCCGACGAGATCCTTCCGGGACACCTCCCGGCCGAGTTGCGACGGGCTCCGGGAGGCCGCAGTTCGGCTTTCAGGCCGGAGTCGTTGCGGGATGTCGAGCGCCGGCACATCCACCGCGTCCTTCTCCACCACGACGGAAATCGTACCTGGGCAGCCAAGGATCTGGGGATCGCCCGAGCCACGCTCATCAACAAGATCAGGGCGTACGAGCTGGACGTCTGACCCGGTGCGTCTTGGAGGGAGCCGGGGGATGGACCCATGTTTGGGGCCGCTTCGCCCGTACCGGGCCACCCTCCGTCCACGCCGCCGCATGCACCCCAATACTTCCTCGCGACGCCCCGTCGAACCGTCTCGAGCTCGTCCCGGCGCATCGACCGCCGTCGCCGTGCCTCGCGTGCTGGCGTCGAGGCGCGTGCTGTCGTGAAGAGTCTGAGGGAGCGGATCGCACGCGCGACCGACGGCGCGCCGGGCACGGTGCTCCTCCTGTCGGCCAATCCCATGCACGACACCGGGGGTGGGCAGCGGAGCGCTCAGATTGCGCTCGAGTTGCTCGAGGCCGGCTACTGCGTCGTGTTCGTGAGCCACGGACGGGTGACGGAAACCGTCGATCTCGGCCTGCGCTTCGAGCGCCCCCGCTTGGTGGAGACGTCGTTGCGCTCGTTCACCGGACCCGCGGGCGCCTCGGCGCGTGGGCTGCTCTGGGAGCGAGGTGTGTCGACCGTCCTCACGCAAGTGCCGGTCCGAGCCTGGATGCCCGTGCTCGAGGCGGCCGAGCGCGTCGGGGCGGTTCGTGTGTACGACTGCGTCGATCGGTGGGATTCCGAGCTCGGAAGGGGATGGTACCGGGGTGAAGTGGAGCGTCGGATGGCGCGTGAGGCGGACCTCGTGGTCGCGTCCGCTCCGGATCTGGTGCGCCGGCTCGAGCGGATGGCCGAGCGGGAGGTGCATCTCGTGCCCAACGCCTTCAACGGCCGCATCTTCGACCCGGAGGTCCGTCACGAGCGGCCGGCGGACCTTCCCGACGGACGGGTCGTCCTGTACGTCGGCGCGCTCTGGGGTGGATGGCTCGACTGGGACCTCGTACGGCGCGCGGCGACGGCCCTCCCGGATACCGCGTTCGTCTTCATCGGCGACTACCGTGGCGAAGGAAGCGCGCTCCCCCTGAACTGTGTGTTTCTGGGCCTCAGGCCGCAGGCGGCACTCCCGCCCTATCTCGCACACGCCGACGTCGCCTTCCTGCCCTGGGCGGAGGACGATGTGACCCATGCGACGAGCCCGCTGAAGATCTATGAGTTCGTTGCGATGGGCCTACCCGTGGTCGCGCCGAGCCTCGATGCTGTGACGGGCATTCCCGGAGTGGAGATGGTGGACGGAGGCGCGGCGTTCGTACGGGCTCTCGGACACACCGGTCGATCCGGCCTCTCGCCGGATGAGCGCGCCGCGATGCGCACCTTTTCGGCCGCCAACTCCTGGGAGTGTCGGGTGCGTGACTTCGGCGCTCTCGTGGGCGCGGCGAGAGACGAAGCGGGGAAGTCGCCCGTGAACGTTCATGCGCCCTCGGCTGGCGGGACGGCGGGATGGCCGAGATCCCGCGCGGTGATCTCGGTGGTCGTTCCCTCCTACAATCACGAGCGCTTCATCGGCCGGGCCATCGATAGCGTGCGAGCCCAGACGTTGCCCGCTGGCGACCTCGTGGTCGTCGACGACGGGTCGAGCGACGGATCGCGGGATTTGCTTGCCCGGCGGCCCTCGAAACGCATGCGCGTGGTCCACCAGGAGAACCGCGGGGCTCACGAGGCGATCAATCGCGCGATCGCGCTCAGTGAAGGTGACTACGTGGCCATCCTCAACTCGGACGACTTCTTCGAGCCGGAGCGGCTGGAGCACGCCTGGGGTGTCGCACGCGCATCGGGGGCGGCTCTGGTCGTCGGGGGGGTGCGCTGGGTCGACGACCGCGACGATCCATTGCCGGACGACCATCCGGGGGTGGCGTGGTACCAGGCGGCTCTGGACGAGGTCGGTGGGGAGCGGTCGCTCAGGCGGATGGTGCTGCGTCACAACGTGGCCGTGACGACGTCGAACTTCTTCCTGCATCGCGGGCTCTGGCGGGCATTGGGAGGCTTTCGCGCCCTCCGGTACGTGCACGACCTCGACTTCCTGGTGCGGGCCCTGGAGCTGTGTGGAGATCGCGTCGTATTCGAGCCCGAGATGGTGGACGTTGGCTACCGCGTGCACGGGGCGAACACCATCGCCGAGAGCACCGAACGCGCCCTGGCGGAGCGGCGGGATCTCGTCCGCGCCCTGCGCGCCCCGGTCGGTCGGGCGCGGCGTCTGGTCGAGCGGTGGCGCAAGCGCGGTCCCGTGCTGCATGCGGTGACGTCCACGCGCGATCTGCGGCCGGTGGCCGGGCCGGGGCCCACGGAGGTCGGGGAGCAGCAGGAGCGTCCTCTGAAGGCGGGGCTGGTCGTGCGCTCCCTCGGGCTCGGCGGACTCGAGGAGATCGTGGCGCTCCTCGCACGCGCGCTTCCGGCGCACGGGGTCACGCCGTCCGTGCTGTGCACGCACGAAGGCGGACCCATCGCCACGCGGCTTTCGGACGCGGGCATGCACGTGCGGCTCGCGAACGGCCGCCCCGAGATCTGGCGGGATTGGATCCGGGAGCTCGCTCCCGACGTGGTGTCGACGCACTTCGCCGAGCTCGACGTCGTCTCCACCCTCGCCGAGCACGGCCTCCCGATCGTCGAGACCGTGCAGAACACCTACGCGTGGTTCACCGAGGCGCAGTGGGAAGCCGAACAGGCGAAGCTTCGCGCCCTCGCCGCCACCGTCGCGGTCAGCGGTATTGTCGCGCGGTATCACGCGAGGCATACGGGAGCTCCCGTGACCCCGCACGTGATCCCCAACGCGGTGGACCCGGGCCGAGCCGCCGTGGTCCCGCGGCGCTGGGCGCGGCGAGCGCTCGGATTCGACGACCGGACCCCGGTCATCGTCCATCATGGGCGATTCGCCCGCCAGAAGAATCTGTCCGGTCTCGTTCGCGCCTTCGACAGGGTCGTCCGCGAGCTTCCCGATGCACGCCTCGTCCTCGCGGGTCCGAAGGCCGAGCGGGCCTACTTCCGGGAGGTTCGGCGGGCCGCGCCGGACCTCTTCCGGGACGGCCGGATCCGCGTGCTCGGGCCCGTGGGCCACGTCGGTGCGTTCCTGAGCGCCGCCGACGCCTTCGTCTCGGACTCGTTCTTCGAGGGATGGAGCGTGGCGGCGTCGGAGGCCTCATGGGTCGGACTCCCGCTCGTGCTGAGTGAGTGTGGGGGCAGCCGGGAGCTGGTCGGCTCGGGTGGCGAGCGGGGTCGCATGGTATCCAATCCGGTCGGTGATCCGCTCTGCGTGGGACCCGACGTGATCCGGCAGCCGCCGCCCGAGGCCGTCGCCGAGAACGAGCGGGACTTCGCTGCGGCCGTCGTGGACGTGCTGAGCGCCCGGGCCGATTGGCGTGCCCGGGCCCCGGAGATCCGCACCGATGCGCGGGGGCGCCTCGGCCCCCATGGCATGGCGTCGGCGTACGCCGATCTCTTCCGATCTCTGACCGGGAAGCAGTGATGACGACGCAGGACCCGATTCCGCCCACCGCGATGGGCGTGCTCCGGCACTATTGGCGGGTGGCCGGTGTGCGGCGCTGGCAGCTCGCCGTTCCGATCGGGATGGTGCTGCTCGCGGGCGCCTTCGAGGCGGCGTCGTTCTCGATGCTCGTGCCCCTCACGGACGCGGTGGCGGAGAACTCGTTCGACTTTCTCGACGAGTCACGCGTGTTCGGGTGGATCACCCTGCTGCTTCCGCCGAGCCTCGCGGACAGTCCCGCGCGCGACGCCTACCTCGTGGTCCTCACCGTCGGCCTCGTCATCCTGGGCCGGATCGGCAAGCTCGTCGTCGATTACGCGCGTAAGCTTTTCGTCGTCGCGCGCAACGAGCGCTACCGGGTTCTGGTGGGCGAGGAGACGTTCGGACGGGTCCTCGGCTTCGGCCGACAGTACTTCGACCGAAACGCGATCGGGCGCATCGATGCGGAGATCGGATGGTCGAGCTCCGTGCTCGGGCTGCTCGAAGCGGCCGAGGAGCTCTTCCGCTACGCGGTCGGTCTCATCGTGAAGGCGGGTGTGATGGTCGCGATCTCACTCCCGCTTTCCATCGCCTTCATCGTCATGTTGCCCGTGGTGCAGGGGCTCATGCGCGTCATCAACCGGGCGGCGCAGCGCATCTCCCGCGAAGCGATCGAGGTGGATCGACGCCTACGTTCCCGCATTCTGGACATTCTCGGGTCGATTCCGTTGGTGAAGGCCTACTCGCAGGAACGGGTGGCGTCGGACGCGTACACGCATGTGCTGCGGCAGGCCCAGGACGTTGCCGTGCGACGGGACCGCGTCGTCAGCCTTCGATATCCGCTCGAGGAGATCCTGATCCTCCTGGTCATGCTGATCGTCCAGGGTATCGTCATCTACCTCGCGGGAGACTTTCGTCCCGGCGACCTCGCCGCGTTTGGCGCGTTCCTGCTCATCCTTCAACAAGCGCTCCCGGACTACAAGTATCTGAGCCACTTCAGCGTCAAAGTCGCCGAGGAGATCCCGCGACTCGACGCGGTAGGCGGCCTGTTCAGTGACGAGGGCAAGTTCATCGTGCACGGTGGCGCGCGACGCTTCGAACGGCTCGAGCGCGG
Source organism: Gemmatimonadota bacterium (assembly GCA_040904885.1). Lineage (GTDB taxonomy): Bacteria > Gemmatimonadota > Gemmatimonadetes > Longimicrobiales > Gaopeijiaceae > JAWLHJ01. The sequence continues at coordinate 21,461 of JBBDSN010000079.1, forward strand.
CATCTCGGTGCGCGGCCTCTCGTTCCGGTACCAACCGGGCGAAGACACCCTGAAGGACATCCACACCGAGATCCAGGCCGGGAAGGTGACCGCGATCGTTGGGCCGAGCGGCGCGGGGAAGACCACGTTCGCCGATCTCGTGGCGCGGTTCTACGACTGTGAGCCCGGCACGATCTTCATGGACGACATCGACATCCGGAAGTTCTCGCTTCCCTCGCTCCATCGCACGATGGCCATCGTGAGCCAGGACGTCTGGCTCCTCAACCAGACGCTGCGGGACAACCTCGTGTTCGGGCTGGAGCGCGACGTTTCGGAGGAGGATCTGGTGCAGGCGCTCGAGGACGTGGAGCTCGGCGCCTTTCTGACGGCCCTCGATGAAGGCTTGGATACGGAGCTCGGAGACCGCGGTGTTCGGCTCTCTGGCGGGCAGCGTCAGCGCGTGGCGCTCGCTCGCGCGCTGCTGCGGGATCCACAGATCCTGATTCTCGACGAGGCGACCTCGGCGCTCGACAGCGTCGTCGAGCAGCGGGTCGCGAGGGCCATCCAACAGCGGGCGAAAGGTCGCACCCTCCTCGTCATCGCCCACCGGCTCTCGACCATCCGGGACGCGGACCGGATCCTCGTCATGCAGGACGGCTGGGTCGTCGAGCAAGGCACGTGGGACGAATTGCTCGAGCGAGGGGGCGCGTTCCTGGAGCTCTACCGGGCGCAGTTCGGCGAAGACGCACCGATCGCGGATTGATGCGCGCTCACCAGCGCATCAGAAGAAGAACATGCGGCGGCCGCCGCCACCTCCACGGAATCGGTTGTTCACCACGTTGTTGAACACCGAGCCGAACTGCCACGAGAAGCCCACCTGGATACCATAGGTGAAGCTCTGCGAGCGGCGAACCAGGTCGAGAAGCTCCTCCTCGGTCGACGATTCACCGGCGGCGAGGTAGATCTGGTCCTGGACCCGTGACACGTTGCCCCGGGCATTGACCGAGAAGCCGCGAACGATCCGGAAGTCGACATTGCCTCGCAGCGAGACGTTGTAGAGTCCGGTATCGTGGAGGAAGTGCGAGGCGCTCGCGCTGATGGAAGCGTCGCCCCACTGCTGGCGTTGTGAGAATTCCAACTCGAGCGACTGCTCGGCGCGGACCTCGGAATCCTGCCCGTAGATCGTGGTTTCGAGGTATTCCCGGTACGCGGGTCCGATCTGGTAGTAGGCCGTGAGTGATCTGCGGGTCGCTTCCTCGTAGGGAAAGAACGAATACTCGACGGCCGGAGTCAGCTCGGCCCGAAACGCCTGGTTGAAGCTCACCAGCCGACGCAACTCACCACGGAAGCCGACCGACCAGTGGTCCGCGATCGAATGGACCACGAGTTGGGTGAAGCCCCAGTCGGTACGCGTATCGACGAAATCCGGCTGCTCGGTGAGCTCGATGCGGCGCCGGTTGTAGTTGACGTTGCCGTTGAAGTTCATCTTCCAGGTGGGGGACACGCGCGACGCCGAGAACCCCGAGTTGATCCGTCGGGAGTCCCGGGTGTCTTCGCCGTTGAAGTTCGCGCTGCCGTTGAGACGGAAGACCCACAGATCCCACGGGTCGTCCACTTCGTCGGCCCCAACCAGTCCCGCCGCGTCGCCTGCGTCCCGCAGTCCCTCCACGCGAACGAGGTTCCGAAAGTCGTTCTGGGCTGCGAAATGTGCCACGCCCACCGAGATGGCGTTCGTGATCCCATCCAGCGTTTCACGGTCGGTGTCCGTGGGTATCGTGCTGTAGCTGATCTGGTTCGAATACCCTGCGTATTCCCCGACTCCGGCGAAGTCCAGCAGGTACTCCCGGCCGCCCGAGCCCGTGGACTGACTGGTGACGATGAGGTGGATATCCGCCACCGCCCGGTCGTTCACCCAGTTCACCCAGCCGATCTCGGTCCGGTAGTACTGCGAGTTGCAGTTGGGACCGTTGCAGTCGAAGAACATGTCGGGCACGCCACCGTTCTGGGCGGAGAGTGGCGAAGCCGCAACGCCCAAGGCGAGGGCCAGGAGGAGCCGGCGCATATGGATCATCGTCTGAGGGAGGTCGAAAGGAATAAAGACCCCAAGGTACCGAAAAACGTTAAGTCGGAAGTTCCGGCGAGTTCCGCCCATTCAGGTGGGTGGGGCCTGTACGCCCGTCACGGGGAGGAAGCAGCCCGGCCCTCCCCTCGATCCCCCTGATCCGCGCGCGGCTCAGTCTTCCGGCTCGGTCGCCCGCGTCTTCCAGATCCGCAGCCGCTCGAGGAACCGACGCCGTCGGGCCATGCGTCGAAGGCTGTCCACTTCTTCCAGCCAGTGGTCGGAGCCTATTGAGGGGACGCGTGCCATAGCCCGCCGACGCGTCGCATCCGCAAGCAACCGGTCCAGCACGTCTGGCTCGGGCGGCCAGATGAAGTGCAGGAGCGGCTTGTTCGGCCGGTCGACGTCGATTTCGGCGAACTCCTGAGGCCAGTACATCGGTTGCGGGAAGGGGAGCGTCCCGAGTCTCCTCCGTCCTCCGACGACTCCGAAGCCGATCTCGTCGCCGATCCACCCTCCCCGCAGGAGACCCCCGCGAAGCCGTGGGCGAACCTCGTTCACGAAGCAGTCCAGGCACTCGTCCATGATCTCCAGCGCGGGACCCGTTCGGAAGCAGAAGATGCCGCTGTTGGTCTTGAGGTATCGATCGAGGTCGAATCGTCGCATGAGGCGCCGTGTCGAGAACCCGTGGTGGTTCTCATTCTCGTCTTCCGTGAGGAGCTCTCCGAGCATTGCGACGTCCGCATGGTCCAGGCCCGTCCACAGGTACTCCAGGGACCCCAGCACCAGGCAGTCGGAGTCGACGAACATCACTGCGTCGAAGGGTGACGCCGCCGCCGCCCCATACTTGATGGCGCGTCCGTCCAAAAAGCGGGCGGGGATCTCCGTGACTTCATCGAAGGCCGAGGCATACCGCTCGCGGGCCAGCTTGCCGAGCTCGGCGTCGGCCGCGAGCGCAATCGGAAGATGGGTGTGCCCGCGCAGCGACAGGGCCATATCGACGGCCATCTCGAGATACCGTTGCTGGCCGACGGCCATGGTGAGGTATCCACGGGTTCCTTCGGACATGGAGCGGAACCCGTCAGGCCGCGCGAGGCACGAGCATCTGCTGCTGCACCATCAGGCCCATACACAGGGCCCACATGAACATCGGCACGGACCAGAATGCCTCTCCCGCGTCGATCAGCATAGCGGCCCCGAACACGCAGTACGCCATCACGAGAAGCTCGGCGAAAAACGTCCAATCGAGCGGGCTCGAATAGGCCTGTGGCCGGACCCGGGCCCGCTGGGTGGCGACCGCCGGCGAAGCGCCTCGTTCCTGGCTCGGTTCAGTGACCTCGTCGGGGTCTCCGGCCCCGGAGCGCGCGAGAGCGGAGCCCTTGGGCGTCCGCTCGAACACCCCACCCGTCTGGAAGAATCCCTGGATCTGGCCCACGGTGTTGTTCACCATGAGGCCCATGCCCACACCCATTCCGAACAGGACCTGAGCGACGGCCCTCAGCGAAAGTCGGGAATCACGCTCACGCACGGTGATCACGAAGCTGAGGAGCGCCGCGATCATGCCGAGCGACATCAGTCCCTGGAGGGCCCAGAACAGGGCACGATTCATGTGGAGCACCGCCCATGGCCAAAGGATGAGGCTCATGAGCAGAAGCGGATGGATCGCGTACCCGGCGAGGACGAATGCCTCGTCGAGTCGGTCCTTCACCACGCCTCTCGAGCCGAGCACTTTTCCGGTGAGCTTGCGGAAGCACTGGGCGTTCCCCTTGGCCCAGCGCCGCTGCTGGAGCTTGAACGCGCGCATGTGTTCGGGGAGCTCGTTCCACACGAGCACGTCCTGTAGATAACGCCCGTGCAATCCCTTCAGCGCGCATCGGTAGGTCAGGTCGAGGTCCTCGGTCAGCGTGTCGGCCGTCCACCCGCCAGCCTCCTCGATCGCCTCCCTGCGCCAGATCCCGGCCGAGCCGTTGAACGTCGTGACGTTGCCGACGAACTCCTGGGTCGGCTTCTGGATGGAGAAGTGCCGGTCGAGCAGCAGTGCCAGCGCGGAAGGGAGCAGACCTTCGACCCGGCTGCCCCACGACCACCGGGCCTGGACGAACGCCACCGACGGATCGTCGAACGGGCGCGCATCGATCAACAGCCGCTTCAGAAAGCTCGGTTCCGGCACGAAGTCGGCGTCGAACAGTGCGACGAAGTCGGCGTTGGACCGCTCGAGCCCCTCGCCGAGCGCGCCGGCCTTGTAGCCGGTCCGGTGGGTCCGCCGCACGTGCTCGATGCGGACGCCCTCGCTCCGGACGTCCTCCACGACAGCCGCCACGATCTCGCTCGTTTCGTCGGTCGAGTCGTCGAGGACCTGGATGTCGAAGCGGCCCCGAGGGTAGTCCAGGGCGGCGGCCGCGCGGATGATCTGTTCCGCCGATGTCCGCTCGTTATAGAGCGGTATCTGAACGGTAACAGTGGGGGTGATAGCCTCTTGCGTCCCGCCCTCGGCACGACGTTCTTGCTCGTGTGCACTCGCTCCTGCACGGATGGCCGTGCGGTTCCTGAGGAACCGGTAGAGCATACGCAACTCGATCACGGCGAACGCCGCACCGAAGACGGCCGCGACGCCGTAGAGCAATGAAATCAATGCTGGCATTCCAGGGTGGGAGCGCGAAGAGCGCAACTCAAAGGGCCGAAAACGGTATCCAATGATGGGCGGCCAAGGCAACCCTGGAAGACCCATGCCACCCGAGGATTCCGTGACGCTCCCCGAATTGTTCCGAACCGCGAAACCCGCCGCGGGTCCCGTCCGATGGACAGGGAGCCCGTCGGTTCGGGCGCTCGGAATCCTGGTCGGGTTGCTCTTGGCCTCGCCTGTAACGGGACACGCGCAGGCCGATGGGGACATTCGCCCTCCGGGTGCGGAACGATCGGCGGCCCCGGGAAACGACACCTGCACGACCGGCCGCATCAGCGCCATCGAGATCGATAGCCGCTCGATCTTCGATCCAGAAGGTACGCCCTACCGGTTGCTCTCCTGGGCCTACAGCGCCGCCAACGCGTTGCACGTCAACACCCGTGATTCCTTCATCGAGCGTGAGCTCCTCTTCGAGGAAGGAGATTGCCTGGATCCATTCCTTCTTTCCGAATCCGAGCGGCTGCTCGATCAGTACGGATTCCTGGCGTACGCGCGGGTCGAGATGCGTCCGGACGGAAGTGGGGGGCACATCGCGTCGGTGACGACGCGGGACGAATGGTCGACCCAGATCGACCTCGGGGTGACTTACGACGAGGGCACGAACGTCGAGAAACTCCAGGTCACGGAAGAGAACTTCCTCGGCCACGGTGTCTTCGGTGAGTTCACCTACCTCGAGCGGCGGGAGTCCCGAACGCACTCGTTCGGCGTGTCCACGCCCCGGTTCTTCGGGCGCGCGGACGCGGGCATGGCGTTCGGCCGGACCCGGTCCGGGACGTTCTTCGAGCAGCACGTCCGCTACCCGTTCGTGGGTGAGGCGGGACGTGTCGCGGTTCGGGAGGGGTATTCGAGGGGTACCGACTTCTTCGCCTACTCGACGGGTGGCCAGGAGCAGCATACCCGTGTGCTCGTGCCCATCTTGCGAGAGCAGCTCGAGCTCTCCTCCGCGCGCCGTTTCGGGGAGCCAGGACGGTCTGTCATTGTCGGTGCGAGCCTCACCCGCGACGTCGTGCGGTACGACGAGCCCCCGGAGGTGACGCTCGGCGACGGATACGGTGAGCGGTTCTTTCTCGGGGGACCACCGCCGCCCGCCATGGCACGGCAGTGGCAGCCGAGCGCCGCGACACGCCTCGGGATCCATTTCGGCACTCGTCGCTTCCGCTACGAGGAGTACGTCGGGCTGGACGGCGTGCGGGATCGCCAGACCGTGGGCCTCGGGCTCTTCGCCGGCGTGAGTCTGGCTCAGGGGATCCCGATGTTCGCCCCCGCGGGAGTCGATCGTCTCGAAGATCTGGTCACCCGTGCGCACGCCAGCTTCACCGCTCCGCTCGGCTCGTCGCTCCTGCACGGGGGCACGACGTTCGAGGCGCGTCGGGACGAAGGGCGGTGGAAGGACGTGCTCAGCGCCGCTGACCTGGTCTTCTACGGCCGGAGCCGGTATCTGCCTGGCCAGACCTGGTTCGCGCGGGCTTCCTTCGGAGGGGGATGGAACACGGAGCTCCCCTATCAGCTCAGCCTCGGCGGGCGGGAGGCCGTGCGGGCGCTTCCGGAGGACGTGCTTCCCGGGGGGCGGATGCTGCTGTTCATCCTCGAGGACCGCATCGCGCTGGCATGGCCCGGTCCGAGCACCGCGGATCTCGGCGTGACGGTGTTCGGGGAGGCCGGCCGGATGTTCCCCGGCGACGTCCCGTATGGCGTGGATTCGGGATGGCAGGGCTCGGCCGGATTCGGACTCCGGATCGGCCTCCCTCCCGGGACCCGCAACATCTGGCGAGCCGACATCGTGTTCCCGGTGGGCTCGGCGGGTGGGAGCCCGATCTTCCGCATGACGTTCGAGCTGAACAAGTTCCGCTCCGGCTTCTTCAATCCCGAGGTTCGCCGAAGTAGACGATTCATGCTCGGACCGGAGTCGTTCTGACCCTGAGCCGCGCCCCCGGCCCGCGTCGGTTGGCCGACCTGCGATCCATCCCTTCCGTCGAGAGCCGGAGCGGTCGAGATTCGAGCGACCTGTTTCTCCGACCGTGAGCGCCATGGAAACCCGACGCCCGACCATCCCCGCCGCCGAGGAGATCGTCGGCGGATACTTTCCCGTGCTCGACCACGGCTTCGTCGCCCTGGTGGACTACATGGGCTCGGACGGGGATGTGGAGCGCGCCGCGAGGGTCAGCTACGGCGCCGGGACACGCAAGGTCTCCCAGACCCGCGGCCTTCTCCGGTATCTGCGCCGCCACCGGCACACGACCCCCTCGGAGATGGTCGAATTCAAATTCCACTGCGCCATGCCGATGTTCGTCGCGCGTCAGTGGATCCGGCACCGGACCGCGTCCGTCAACGAGCTTTCCGCGCGGTATTCGCTGATGCCGCTGCTGTTCTACACACCCGACGAGGCGCACTTCGCCCTACAGAGCAGCACGAACAAGCAGGGTCGGGAGGGTGGGGTTCCCGCCGAGGTGTATCGTGAGGCGGTCGAGCGGTGGGAGCGCATCCGGGCCGACGCGGGTGGGACGTACCGCTGGCTGCTGGAAGAGGATGTTGCGCGGGAGATCGCGCGCATCGATCTGCCGATCTCGACCTATACCCAGTGGTACTGGAAGATCGACCTCCACAACCTGCTGCACTTCCTGTCGCTTCGCGTAGATCCGCGTGCGCAATACGAGATCCGGGTGTTCGCCGAAGTCATCGCCGGCATCGTCAAGCGGGTCGCGCCGTTGAGCTATGAGGCGTGGGTAGACTACGACCTCGGCGGGGAGCCCTTGAGCTTCGGGGAGCGCCGGGCGCTGGCCCGCTTGCTCCAGCCGAGCGGGGACGGGGTCGGCGTTCGTCAAGGAGCCTCGCTCGAAGCGGATCAGCTGGAGGAGCTCGGGCTTTCCCCGCGGGAGGTTCGGGAGTTCGTCGACAAGCTACAGCCTCCCGAGCGTCCGGACTTCGAGCTCGACCTCTCGATCATGCAGTCGGCCGACGAGATGGCGACTCGCATGTACGAGGCCGTTCCCGGGAGCTTCGAGTGAGCGAGGGGCGTCCGTGACATCCGCGCCCATTCGACTGTTCGTCACGGGCGGTACGTTCGACAAGGAGTACGACGAGATCCACGGCACCCTCGAGTTCGGCGATACCCATCTGCCCGAGATGCTCGAGATGGCGCGGTGCCGGCTGGATGTGAACGTGCGGACCCTCATGATGGTCGATTCGCTCGAGATGACCGAGACTGACCGGGAGATGATCGCGCGGAACTGCCTCGATGTGCCCGAGGACAAGATCGTGATCACGCACGGCACCGATACCCTCGTCGACACCGCGGCCGTGCTGGCACGTAGGGTGCCGGGCAAGACCATCGTTCTGACCGGTGCGATGATCCCGATCGCGTTCGGCTCGTCCGACGGGCTCTTCAACCTGGGCGGGGCCCTCACTGCGGTTCAGGCGCTCGAGGTCGGGGTGTATGTCGCCATGAACGGGCGCATCTTTCCATGGGACAACGTGCGGAAGAACCGCGACACGGGGATCTTCGAACCCGTACACTGAGCGCTCTTTCCAAGCGACCGATCTTCTCACCGGGGAAGGCATGATGACGGGCATCGCCTATATCGACGGGGAGCGGCTCCGGCGCTCCCTCGTGGCGGCGTCGACCCACGTGCGCGGCCGTCGCGGCGAGTTGGACCGGATCAACGTCTTCCCCGTGCCCGACGGGGACACCGGTACGAACCTGGTGCTCACTCTCGACGCGATCGCCGAGCGCCTGATCGGGACGAAGGAGCGCAGCGTCGCGGCGGTCGCGAACGTGGCGGCCCAGGGTGCCGTGCTCGGCGCGAGGGGCAACTCGGGCATGCTTCTCTCCCATTTCCTGCTGGGTCTCGCTCAGGGCGCCGAGGAGGAAGTGCGGCTCGATCCGCCCGCATTTGCCCGGGCCCTGGCAGCAGCGGCCCACGCGGTGGAGTCCGCGCTCGAGCAGCCGGTGGAAGGCACCATCGTCACGGTCATCCGGGACACCGCCGAGGAGGTGGAGCGCGATCCCGGAAAGGATTTTGTACCGCTTCTGGAGCGCATGGTCACGGTGGCCCGGGATTCACTGGCGCGTACGCCGGACCTGTTGCCCGTCCTGGCCAGGGCGGGCGTGGTCGATGCCGGCGCCCAGGGATTCGTGAACCTGCTGGAGGGTGTGCTGCGCTTCGTTCGAGGCGAGGTCGATATCGAGCCCGTGGTGGCCGACCCGTCGGTGCGATCCGCGGCGGCCCAAACGGCGTTTCCCGAGTCGTCGGAGCGCTTCCGCTTCTGCACCGAGGCACTCGTCCGGGGAGAGGTGCTTCCGGAGCGCGATGCCGTGCGGGACCGCCTGCGCTCGTTCGGAGACTCCCTCATCGTGATCCGGTCAGGGAATCTGCTGAAGGTCCACGTGCACACGGACGATCCCGAGCGTGTCTTCGGAGCCCTGGAGGAGTACGGCTCCATCGAGGAACGGAAAGCGGAGGACATGCGCGCCCAGCACGACGCGGCCGCTCGTGCGGGCACGGCCCATGTGACCCTCGCGCGACGCTCGGTCGCGGTCGTGACGGACTCCGCATGCGATCTCCCGCTCGAAGTGCTGCACCGGTACGGGATCCACGTCACCCCCCTCGAGCTCGTCGAGAACGGCCACACGTACCGGGACGGGGTCGACATCACCGCCGAGGAGTTCCACCGCAGGCTTGGGCGTTCAGGCTCGCTTCCCACGACGAGCCAACCCGCGCCTGCCGCGTTCCTGGAGACGTTCCGCAAGGCGTCGGAAGAGGCGGAGACGCTCGTTGGCGTATTCGTCGGCTCTACGTTGTCCGGGACGTTCGCCTCCGCGCAGGCGGCGGCGAACCGCTTCGAGGACGGGGCGATTCACCTCGTCGACTCGCTCGGGGCATCGCTCCTGGAGGGGCTCCTGGTGCTGAAGGCCGCCGAGCTCGTGGAAGCCGGCTGGGCCGCTGGGGATATCGTCGCGGAAGTCGCGCGGGTCCGGGCCAGGTCGGGCATCCTCTTCACCATCCGCTCGTTCGACCGACTGGTCGCTTCGGGCCGCGTCTCGCTCGGCAAGGCGTTCATCGGTCGGCTACTCGGGGTCAAACCGATCCTCGGCGTGGGCCCGGACGGCCGTGTCACGATCGCCGGAAAGGCGCGAGGGACCCGCCGTGCCCGCCGCGAGCTGCTCGATATCCTCGAGCATCGCGTCGGAAAGGATGCCCGGGCCGTTCGCTTCGGCGTCGTGCACGTGGGGGCGCCCAACATCATCCCGGATGTGGAGCGGCGTCTCCGCCGCGCGTTCGGACCCGGTGTCGAGATCCTCTCCGGCCTCGTGACACCGGTTCTGGCGACGCATCTCGGGATCGGAGCCTGGGGGGTGGCCTACATGGTCGAAGACCAGGACGTCCCGGCCCAGGAGTGAGGACGGTCAGCCTGGCGCGCGGGTCTTCCCGGAGACCAGGACGGCGTAGGTCGCCCGTTGAGCCCGACTGAGTTCCGAGGGGAGTGCGACCAGCACGGCCCGACCTCCCTTTCCATCCGGAATCTGGAGCACCAGGTCTTTCCGGCTCGGCGCTTCGTAGGGGTGCGCTTTGCCCGTGGTGTCGATACGCACCGTGCGGCCCGGCCTGAGCGCCACGGCGAGCGTGCGTCCGTATTCTGTCCACGCATCCAGCGCTTCGGCCTCGCCCTTCGCGATGGACGGAATCAGGGTGTCACGGTAGTAGGCGACGGCGCGCTCGTAGGCTTCGGCGTCCGCCTCCTTGAGCTCCCGGAGGCGCTCGCGGTAGAATTCGCGCGGATCCCGGGCGCCGTGCGCTTCCAGGGCGGCCTCGAGCTTTCGGTCGGCTTCCGCCGCGGTCGAGTCGGACATGGGTCGAAGCTTGCCATCGCCTCGGGTTCCGTCAACCGATGGCGTGCGACTCCTCCTGGTGTTGTACTTTAGAGGTCTTACGCACACCGACACGGAGCATCGAGGAGCCATGACCACGTTCGATTCCATCCCCACGGAGCACCTCGAGGTCGACTGGACGATGTTCGGCGAGCTGTGCCGCGCGTTGGCGCTCAAGGTCGCACGGGATTACGCGCCTGAAGCCATCATCGGCATCGCCCGTGCGGGAGTCATCCCGGGCGCCGTCATGGCGTCCATCCTGAGGGTGGACTTCTATTCGATGAACATCTCCCGCCGGTATGGCGACGAGGTGCGTGAGCGTCCCGAGATCCTGTCAGCCGCCCCGCGCCACATCGCGGGCAAGCGTGTCCTCATCGTCGACGAGATCACCAGTTCTGGCGATACCCTCCGCTTGGCGCTCGCCGCGGTGCGCGACGCCCAGCCCGCGGAAGTCCGGACCGCCACCAGCTTCTCGCGTACCACCGGCTATCAGCCCGACTACGCGGCGCTCACGCTCGACGCCAACGTGATCTTCCCGTGGGACCGGAAGATCTTCGACGGTGATGAGTTGGTGGTGAATCCGCGCTACGAGGACGTGCTGGACGAATAGGGCTGTTCCGGGCTCCCAGCTCGGTGGTGATGCGGGCGAGCGGGCGGGACGCACGTCGCGGGGGGCGCTACGCTCCGGACGCTACGCGTCCGAGCCCCCGCTCGGCGCATCCCGCCCGCTCGCCCTCCGAACCGTGATGGGCGGACGGCGCTGGGCGCGTTCTGATGTGCGCGCGGGCTTCACGGTGGGGGCGAAACCGATGGGGTGCCGTGCTTGGGACGTGTCGTCCGGCCGGTGGTGCCCGGCGGTTTTCGCTCGACCTACCGTAGCGGTGGAGGGTCCGGGGTGTGGGGGCTCGCAGAGCGCCGTTGCATCGCCGGGAAAAGGGGCGGTGGCGGGGCAGTCGGGGCCCCGAGCGGCGCGAGCCCCCGCTCGGCGCGTCCCACCCGCTCGCCCTCCGAACCGTGATGGGCGGACGGCGCTGGGCGCGTCCTGATGTACGCGCGGGGTTCACGGTGGGGGCGAAACCGATGGGGTACCGTGCTTGGGACGTGTCGTCCGGCCGGTGGTGCCCGGCGGTTTTCGCTCGACCT
>JBBDSN010000079.1:33290-40485 GCA_040904885.1 Gemmatimonadota bacterium
CGCCGTTGCATCGCCGGGAAAAGGGGCGGTGGCGGGGCAGTCGGGGCCCCGAGCGATGCCCAGAGCGGCGCGAGCCCCCGCGCCCCGGACCCCCCCACCCCTACCCCCCCTGCGCCATGGCCTCCAGGAACTCCTGGTTGTCCGCCGTCTTCTCCATCTGCTTGAGCAGGAACTCGATCGCCTCCGGCGGCGGCATGTGGCCCAGGAAGTTGCGGAGCAGGTATACCCTGTTGAGCTCCGTGGAGCTGAGCAGGAACTCCTCCTTCCGAGTGCTCGACTTGTTCAGATCGATCGCGGGAAAGATGCGCCGATCCGAGATTTCCCGGTCCAGGACCAGCTCCATGTTCCCGGTGCCCTTGAACTCTTCGAAGATGACCTCGTCCATACGGCTGCCGGTTTCGATGAGCGCCGTCGCGACGATGGTGAGGGAGCCGCCGTTGTCGATGTTGCGCGCGGCCCCGAAGAAGCGCTTGGGCTTCTGGAGAGCGTTCGCGTCCACGCCCCCGGACAGGATTCTGCCGGAGTGGGGGATCGTCGTGTTGTAGGCTCGCGCGAGGCGCGTGATGGAATCGAGCAGGATGACGACGTCCTTTCCGTGCTCGACCAGTCGCTTGGCGCGCTCGAGGACCATCTCTGCGACCTGTACGTGTCGCTCGGCCGGCTCGTCGAACGTCGACGAGAAGACTTCCGCGTCGACGTGGCGCTGCATATCGGTCACCTCCTCGGGCCGCTCGTCGATGAGCAGGACCAGGAGATGGACTTCAGGGGCGTTACGGGCGATCGAGTTGGCCATCTGTTGCAGGATTGTCGTCTTGCCCGCCTTGGGCGGTGACACGATGAGACCCCGCTGTCCCTTTCCGATCGGGGCGATCAGGTCGACGACCCGCATGGTCATGCTTCCGCCCGGTCCCTTCACTTCCAGGCCCAGCCGCTCATGGGGGTACTTCGGACGCAGATCCTCGAAGTTCGAGCGCCCGGCGGCTGCTTCCGGGTCGAGCCCGTTGATGGATTCGACTCTGAGCAGGGCCAGATAACGCTCCCCATCCTTGGGCGGACGGACCTGCCCGATGACGGCGTCGCCGGTCCGCAGGTCGAACCGCTTGATCTGCGAGGGACTTACGTAGATGTCCTCGGGGCCGGCCAGGTAGTTCCAGTCGGGTGAGCGGAGGAATCCGTACCCTTCGGGCAGCACTTCGAGCACGCCTTCACCCCGTAGAACGGTGTCGGCGGCCAGGAGCCCCTGCTCGACCTTCAAGATCAGGTCCTGCTTGCGGAGACCGCTGTGGTTGCTGATGTTCAGCTCGTCCGCCAGTTGGTGTAACTCCCTGAGGGTCTTGCTCTTGAGTTCTGCGATGTCCACGGGAGGGCTCCGGTGGTGAGACCCTGGAGGCAGCGTCGGATGCAGCTACTTGCCGGAGGGCGGATGCGCGGTGGAAGGTGCGACCGTCACGGTCGAAGGGCCCGCGAGCAGCGAAGGCAGGGAAGGCTCGCCGGGGTGGAGTGCGGCGGAATCTCAGGAATGACGCGATACTAATGGGCCTCCGAAAGGCGGTCAAGCCTGATCCGGGCGTCTGGCTCCCGCTCCTCGATTCGTACAAGCTTACGGCCCTCCCGCACGACACCGTGCTCGAGGGGACCTTGCGGCCGGATCTGGACGGCGCGTCCCCCGAAGTCGTGGCTGCGCTCGAGGCCTGGCCGGCTCCCGCGTACCTGGATCATCAGTCGGGGGTCACCCACGTCGTCCTCGTCTACCAGATGCGAGACGAGCCCTTCGCCCTGCCGTGGCTCCATACGGCGCTCCTGGTGGCGACCCTGATCACGACGTTGGCCGCCGGAGCGTTGATGGGTGGCCGAGATCCGTTCCGCACGCAGGTCTTCGAGCTTGGCCGTCTCACGCTCCCCTATCCATCGGGGATCCAGTGGAACGTGCTGTTGGAGGGAGTCCCGTTCGCCCTCCCCTTCCTCGGTGTCCTGCTCGCGCACGAGATGGGTCACTACGTGGCCGCGCGCGTCCATCGGGTGCGTGCATCGCTTCCCTACCTCATCCCCTTTCCACCCTACTTCTCGATCATTGGCACCGTCGGGGCGTTCATCCGCCTCCGGGGACCCACCGTCCGGCGGAAGACGCTGTTCGACGTGGGGGCGGCGGGGCCCTTCGTCAGCTTCTTGATCTCCCTGCCCCTGCTTGCCGTCGGCCTGTCGCTGTCCGAGCCCGTGCCCGGCGATGCGTCGATGGGGACGCCGTTTCTGATTCACTTTGCGGGTCAACCGGTATGGCTCGGAAACGGGGTCATCACCCATGTGCTCGCTTCGGTCTTCGCGCCCGTCGCGGTGGGAGAGGCCCCACTCCTCTTGCATCCGCTGGCCTTCGTGGGGTGGCTCGGCCTCTTCGTTACGGCCCTGAACCTCCTGCCCCTCGGCCAGCTGGACGGCGGCCACGTGCTCTACGCCATGCACCCGATTCGCTCCGAGCGGGTGGCGCGCTTTTTCATGCTCGCCCTCATTCCCCTCGGCTTCGTCTGGTGGGGATGGTGGGCATGGGCGGCGCTGATCGCCGTGCTGCACAGGGGGCGGGTCTCGCACCCGCGGGTCATCCAACACGCGCCCGAGATCGGACAAACCCGCTTGCTCCTCGGCGTACTCTTGATCTTGATCTTTTTCCTCACGTTCGTCCCGGTGCCGTTGGACGTCTGATTTCTGGAAAATCCGGATTCTCGGATGCGTCAGAATCGTTGTGTCCGCTGAGTAAGGCGACGACGAGAGTCGATAAATCTTGACATTTCCGGGTTCATGGGAGAAACATTCGTTTACCTGCGTTTTTTCCAAATTCCCGGGCTCGTGGAGGGTTGGGGTGGCACGTCACAATCGAGAAGGCTCCGGCGCCGACCAACGGGGCTTCGAATACGGTGTGAGCTACCAGCCCGACTGGCTCCGTCTGGTGAAGGTGACCCGGCAGCTCGAGACCGGTAGGCAATCCACCAAGACGCTCTTCCGAAACCCGGAGGATCCCGAGGCCGAGCCGGGAGAGCGGGTCCGTACCCGGGTCATCTCAGAAGATCAGGCTCTCGACTTCGAAGTGGCGCTCATCGATCCGCGTGCCGCGGTGCGACGGGTTCGGGTCACCTACGAGCTCCCCGCTGCCGACGGGCGCACGGAAGAGGTGGAGTTCACGTTCGAAAGCGCGCCCACTTCGGACTGAAGCCCAGGAGGGGCTCCGGGACCCCCCTCTGTAATGGTCCATGTCGGTGGTATAATCGATTATGGACTTGATTCTGAATCCCGTTCGGGCCCTCGGCCGCGGCGCGATGTCCGGAGTATCGGCCGTGGGACGCGCCGGATACCTCGGTGGCGATGCCTTCCAGGCGTTGCGGAAGGTGGGCTTGTGGGGCCCCCATCTGCTGGGACAGATGTCCCGCATCGGTGTGGATTCGGTCCCCATCGCGCTGTTCATCGCGCTGTTCACGGGAGTGGTCCTCGCGCTTCAGGCTTCCTACACGTTCACGGGGGCCGTGCCGCTCTACTTCGTCGGAACGCTCGTCGGCAAGACGATGGTGCTCGAGCTCGGTCCGGTGCTCACGGGGCTGGCCCTGTCGGGGAGGGTGGGGGCGAACATCGCCGCCGAGCTAGGGACCATGCGGGTCACCGAGCAAATCGACGCGCTCGAGACGCTCGCCTACGATCCGGTCGCCTATCTCGTGGTCCCCAAAGTGATTGCCGGGATCCTCATGTTCCCCGTGATCGTGACGTTGTCGAACCTGATCGGGATCCTGGCGGGATGGGGAACGGCGATGGCGTTGTTGGACATGTCGTCCCAGGAGTTCGTGAAGGGGTTGCGCCTCTTCTTCCTGCCGTTCGACATCCAATACTCCATCATCAAGTCGGCCAGCTTCGGCTTCACCGTCACTGCCGTGGGCTGCGCCTTCGGCTTCCACACCCGCGGCGGAGCCGAGGGCGTCGGGCGGGCAGCGACGGGCGCCGTCGTCGCCTCGAGCATGATCATTCTCGTGCTCGACGCCTTCTGGGCGATGGTGCTTTTGTGAGCATCGAGATGGTGGGCGTCCGGAAGGCGTTTGGAGAGAACGAGGTTCTCAAGGGATTCTCGGTCGCGATCGAGGAAGGACAGACCACGTCCATCATCGGAGGGTCGGGCTCCGGAAAGTCCGTGGCGCTCAAGCACATCGTCGGCCTGTTGCGTCCGGACGAGGGCGAAGTGTGGGTCGACGGCGAGAACGTGGGCCGGCTGGATACGGAGTCCCTCTACCTCCTTCGGCGAAGGGTGGGCTACGTATTCCAATTCTCCGCCCTGTTCGACTCGATGACGGTCGAGGAGAACGTCGGAATGGGGCTCAAGCGGATGCGTGAGTATTCGGACGCCGAGATCCACGATCGGGCGGAGGAGTGTCTGCGTTTGGTCAACCTCGAGGGGTACGGATCGCGCTTTCCATCCGAGCTTTCGGGAGGCCAGCGCAAGCGCGCGGGCCTGGCGCGTGCCATCGCGACCCGACCCAAATACATCCTCTACGACGAGCCCACGACCGGACTCGATCCGGTGACCACGGCGGTCATCGACGAGCTCATCATGCGGATGGCCGATGAGCTCGAGGTGACCGGGGTCGTGATCACCCACGATATGAAGAGCGCCTTCCGTGTCTCTGACCGCATCGCCATGCTCTATGATGGACGCATCCGATACGAAGGCACGCCCGACGAGATCCGAAACGCGGAGGATCCTGTGGTGAGAGGGTTCATTGAGGGGAAGCCCGAGTTGATGGAGGCGGCGTCATGAATCGAGGCAAGGAGCTGTTGGTCGGTCTCGTGATCCTTGCCGCGATCGTGGTCGGTGTCGGAGGAACACTGTGGCTCCAGGGCGCGAATCTGGGGCAGGCCAGGATCCCCATCGACGTGCGCCTCGAGAGCGCGGGCCAGCTCGCGGAAGGCAACGTCGTCACGTATCGTGGCGTGCCGATCGGCCAGGTTTCCAGCATCCAGGTGGAGGAGGACGGATCCGCGGTTCGGGTGCGATTGCTCCTCAGCCAGGAGGTCAACCTGCCGCCCGACGCGGCGGTCGTGCTCGGCCCCGAGTCCCTGTTCGGCGCCTGGCAGGCCGAGATCGTCAGCAGAGAGTCGTATCCACGCTTTCCCTTCCTCGAGGGTGACGGCCCGGAAGATGGCGAGATGGCGGTGGACAGCGGCTCGGGTGAGCCGGAGGACGTTCGCGTGCTCGGCGGATATGCGTTGCCGGAGCTTTCCCGGCTCACAGCCTCGGCCGAAGAGATCTCGGGGAACCTGGCGGAGCTGACCGAGCGTCTCGAAGTCGCGTTCAACCAGGAGACCGCCGACAACCTTGCGCAGGCGATCGCCAACATCGAGGGGATCACGCAGGAGGTTCGGACGCTGGTCGATCAGCAGGCGGTCGTGGCGGCCACCCTGACGGCGAATGCCGACAGCGCGCTCGGCGAGATCCAGACCGCCGCGGTGGCGGCCAGGACCTCCTTCGAACGAATCGACGGCCTCCTCGGCGACCAGCAGATCGACTCGATCGTGACAAACTTCGCCCTGGCATCCGCTGATCTGAGGCGGGTGATGGCCGAGGTCACCGATTCCACGGGCGGGCTGGACGGCACCCTGGAGCGGGCCGACTCCGCGTTCGCCCGCATCGACCGCATGACGGCGCGGATCGAGGCGGGTGAGGGCTCGTTGGGCCGACTCCTGGGCGACACGATCTTCGCCGTCCGGGCCGGGGACGTGCTGATGCAGCTGGACCTCTTGCTGCAGGATTTCCGTGAGAATCCAGGCAAGTACGTCCGTTTGTCCATCTTCTGACCAGGCCGCCGGTGCGCGAAGGGAGGGGTGAGGCGTCCTGGCGGTGGGTCGAGACCGCAGCCGTCGTGCTGGTCCTCGGCTTCTTCCTGTTCTCGACTCGCGCCGTGCTCAACCCCGTGCTGCTCTTCCTCCTCTTCTGGGCGGTTCTCGTACCCTTCCGCGGCCGGGAGGGGTACGGGGCCTTGTTGGGCGCTGCGGGTATCGTGACGCTCGTGTGGATCCTCTCCACCACCGGCACGTTGCTCGCCCCGTTCGTCCTGGCGGTGGTGTTGGCCTACGTACTCGATCCGGTGGTCGATTGGCTGCAGGAGCGGCGCATCCCGCGCGTGCCCGCGATCCTGCTGCTCACCGTGCCGGCTCTGGGCATTGTGGCGTTGATCGTTCTGGTCGCCGTGCCGGCGGCCGCCCGCCAGCTGAGCGCGATCCTGTCGGAGCTTCCGGCCTTTCTCGATCGAGTCGCCGACTGGATCGAATCACCGCCGGTGGGCGTTCTGACGCTCGATCTGCCGCTCATCGACGAGGACGCCCTCCTCGAGCGATTACGCGCGGTCGATTCGGATAGGGTCGTCGGCTTCCTCGAGGCACGACAGTCCGATCTCGGACGCTGGGTGTGGGAGGGCGTGCTGGGGCTAGGCAGGGGGATCGGCTCGGTCTTCACCGTATTGAGCTACGTCGCGCTGACCCCGGTCCTGGTGTTCTACCTCCTCCGTGACTGGAACAGGATCACCGATGCGCTCGCGGACCTCGTTCCGGCGGATCGGCGCGAGAGCGTCGTCACGTTGGCGCAAGAGGGCGACCGGCTCATCGCGCGGTACCTCCGCGGCCAACTCACGGTCGCGGGCGTGATCGGTCTTCTTACCGGAGCCGGGCTCTGGCTCGTCGGATTCCCCTATGCCGCGACCCTGGGCTTCATCGTCGCCGTCTTCTCCGTCGTGCCGTATCTCGGGCTGATCCTCAGCCTGATCCCGGCCATCATCATCGCGCTGGTGAGCGGCTCCGTAGGGCTTTCCCTCCTGAAGGTCGCCGGGGTCTACGGCGCGACGCAGTTCCTGGAAGCCTCGGTCATCTCCCCGCGCATCGTGGGGGATTCCGTCGGCCTGCACCCGGTCTGGGTGGTCCTCGCGCTCGCGTTGGGCGGGTACTTTTTCGGCTTCGTCGGGTTGCTGATCGGTGTGCCGCTGGCGGCCCTGGGGAAGCTGCTGATCGTGCGGGGTCTGGCGAAGTATCGAGGCTCGGCGCTCTCCGGCGCCCAGGCCCAGGCGGAGGCTTCGACGCCCGTTTGATCGGGTCGGACGGGGCGTGAACAGGTCGCTGAAGAAGGGGAGCACCCCGGACCCGTGCTGCGCACGGGTGCCCCGGGAGCGCCACGGCC
>JBBDSN010000080.1:0-2371 GCA_040904885.1 Gemmatimonadota bacterium
GCCGCATTGTCTTTATTTTTCTTTTACAGTATTAATCCATTCGGAGCACCAGGCGATCCGGGGTTCCGCGAACGGAGGCGTCGTGAAGTGCACGATCGGTTCGGCCACGGCGAAAAACACCAGGCCGATCCCCATCCCGGCGCTGAACAGCATGGCGAACCACGACAGATACGAATAGTCGGGCTCGGAGTCGTCGGGTCCGAGCCGCACCCGCCCCATCGGACTGAAGAGTAGATAGACTGCGAACGAGAGGAAGACCGCCACCGAGCCCACGTACAGCCAACCGAAGTTCCGGATGATGCCGGCTTGAATCAGGTCGAAGGCGGCGCCGGTGCGGTCAGGTGCCAGGATGCCGAATCCGAGGAACACCGCGATGACGGTGATCGCCGGAAAAAAGACGGCAGGGCTGAAGTCGAGCTGCCGTTTCCAGTCCATCCGAGACTCCCGGATTCGAGACGTGGAGGTTGTATTCGCAAAAGGGCGGGGCCGCAACGAACAGTCCGGCCTCGAAGAGGTTAAGGACTTACCGGGATACGTGCGAGGGCAGGGGGCGGGACCGAGGCGCGATATGGCCCATCGGCGAGGTGCGCGCTTGCCGACCTCGCGGCCCGCGCCCACGTTGCAGACATCCGGTGCGGAACCGTGATGCCGCATGCCCGAAGAACAGGATCCAACACGTCTCCAGGAGTTCAAGATGAAGGTAGCTGGTCCGTTGACGCTGGCCGCCGCCGTGGCGGCCAGCACGTTTCTGCCGGCGGGCGTTTCCGCCCAATCACCACCGAGCACCGTCTTCATCGAGGGGCTCACGTGGGTCGAGATCGCCGACCGGATCGCGGACGGTGCCACGTCCGTCATCATCGCGACGGCCGGAACCGAGCAGAAAGGCCCGCATATGGTCATGGGCGAGCACAAGTACGTGCTCGAGTACACGACCGACAAGATTGCCCGTGCCCTCGGCAACGCGCTCGTCTCGCCGATCATCACCTACGTGCCGGAGGGCGAGTGGGGCCCCGAGCCCACCGGGCACATGCGCATGCCGGGCACCATCACCATGCCCGAGGCGTGGTTCGTCGAGCTTCTGCTGCACACCGGCCGCAGCCACGGCCTGGCGGGCTTCACGGACGTGTTCTTCCTCGGGGACTCGGGCGGGAACTACAGCGGGATGGAGACGGCGGTGGCCACGCTGAACGAGGAGTGGGCCGGGACAGGCGTCCGGGCGCACCTCATCGAGGACTACTACCGGAAGTCGGGCACGGACGCACGGCGCTTCATCACGGAGGAGCTCGGTATTCCCGCCGACGAGATCGGGGGCCACGCCGGCATCACCGACACGTCCCAGATGTGGTTCGTCAACGAGCAGCACATCCGTCAGGACCTGCTCGCGGACCGGGGCGGCTTCGAAGGGTCCGGCTCGAGTGGCAACCCGACGCTGGCCTCTCCGGAGATCGGCCGACGCATTCTCGACATCAAGATCGAAAACACACTCGCCGAGATCCGCGCGATTCTCGAAAACCGCTAGGAGCGAAGTTTCATGAAGATGCACTCGACAAAGACGATGCTCCGCGGGATAGCCTTCGCGCTCGCGACGCTCGTCGTGATGGCGCCGGCCGACGTCGTCCAGGCGCAGAGCCCCGGCGACCCCTACATCGAGCAGATGACGTGGACCGAGATCCGCGACGCGATGGCGGCCGGTAAGACCGTGGCGATCGTTCCCGTCGGCGGCACCGAGCAGAACGGGCCGCACATGGTCATGGGAAAGCACAACTACATCATCACCCACGCTGCGGGCGAGATGGCCAGGCGGCTCGGGAACGCGCTGGTCGCGCCGACCGTGGCCTGGGTTCCCGAGGGTGACTACAACCGCCAGAACTGGGCGGACAAGCCGGGCGTGATCTCGCTGCCGTCGCCGAGCTACGACCGGCTCCTCGAGGCCGCGGCCCGCAGCCTGGCCTCACACGGTTTCACGCACGTGTTGTTCATCGGGGACAGCGGCGGCGACCAGAACGGCATGCAGGCGGTGGCCGACCTGCTGACCGAGGAGTGGGGCACGGACGCCCCGACCCGCGTTTTGGCGCTCACCGACTTCTACCGCATGGGCCAGCAGTATTCCCGCACGTGGCTGCAGGCCGAGTACGGCTACACGATGGACCAGATCGGGAGCCACGCGGGCATCACCGACACCTCGGCCGTCATGTACGTGTTCCCCGACGGCGTGCGCAACGACTTGCGCATGCCGCAAGGCGGCAGCCCCGACGCCGGCGTCACGGGCGATCCGACGCTCGCCACACCCGAGATCGGGCAGATGGTCGTCGAGTTCAAGATCCTGGCCGCGCTCGATCAGTACCGTGAGCTCACGGCGCCGCCGCGGGGC
>JBBDSN010000080.1:2471-21801 GCA_040904885.1 Gemmatimonadota bacterium
CCCGGCCGCCGGTACCGCACCGGCGGGGCCGGCTCCTCTTCGAGGGTCACGCCCTCCGTCTCGAGCAGACGGAGGGCTTCCTCGACGGCCCGCTCGAGCTGCGGATCGCCGCCCGCGATGACCGGAGCCGGATCGTTCCGGACCTCGATGTCGGGCGCGACGCCGGTGGCTTCGACCGCCCACTCGCCGTTCACGTCGAAGAAGCCCCCGCGTGGCGCGACGAACCCGCCCCCGTCGATGAGCGGTGGGGTGTCCCAGGTGCCGACCAACCCGCCCCAGGTCGTCGTTCCCACCAACGGACCGACCTCCTTGAACCGGAACAGGTAGGGCAACAGGTCGCCACCGGAGCCGGCACGCTCGTTCATGACCATGACCTTCGGGCCCCACAGGCCGGCCATCGGCTGGGTCCAGGGCTTCCGGTCGCCGGCGCGCGAGTTGAAGTACCCGGTGAGCTCGCGGGCCAGAACGTCGACGATGTAGTCCGCGGCCGAGCCGCCGCCGTTGTTGCGCTCGTCGATGACGGCCCCCTCGCGGTCCTGCTGTGCGAAGTACATGCGGTTGAAGTAGTCGTAGCCGCCCGTACCGGTGTTCGGGAGCCAGACGTAGGCGAGCCGCCCGTCGCTCATCTCGTCGACGCGGCGCTGGTTCTCGGCCACCCATGCCCATCGTCTGAGGCCCGAGTCGTTGCCGACGGGCTCGACGGGGACGGTGCGGGCGTCGGCCATCGAGGTCGTGGCGCCCACGGTGACCGTGATGGTGCGGCCCTCGGTACCTTCCAGCAGCCGGAACGGGTTGGTCGGCGCCGCGAGCGGCTGGCCGTCGATGGCGAGCAACCAATCGCCTTCCCGTACCCCGAGGCCCGGAACGGAGAGTGGCCCATGCTCGCCGGGCGTCCAGGCTTCGCCGGTGTAGATGCGCGCGATGCGGTAGAAGCCGCCCTCCTCCTCCAGATCGACGCCGAGCAGCCCCGTGCGCGGATCATCGAGGTCCGGATAGTCGCCCCCGCGCACGTAGGAGTGCCCGACGGCGATCTCGCCCGACATCATGTCCAGCAGGTGGTTGAAGTCGGACCGATGCTCCACGTCGGGTAGCCAGGCCGAGTACCACGTCCACACGTCGTCCCACGGCGCGCCGTGCTGGTTGTCGACGTAGAGGAAGTCGCGCATGAAGCGCCACCCGTCGCGCAGCATCTGAGCCCATTCCGCCTCCGGCTCGACGTGGACGCGGAGGTCGTCGAGCGCGAGGCGGCCTTCGTCGTTCGACGACGGCGAGTCGTCGGTGTCCACGATGCGCCAGTTGCTCCCGCTGCGCAGGAGCACGCGGCTCCGGTCATGCGAGACCGCGGTCGTCTGCACCTCGGTCGCGAACGCCTCGGCTTCGCGGTCGTCCAGCACGTATTTGTGCATGGTCGATCCGGGCCCCTCACCGGCCTCGAGCACGAATACGCTGCCGGCTGGGGCCGGCTCGAGCCCGCTGTAGTCCGCCAGGGGAAGTCCTGGCGCATCGACGATGCGGCGCGCGATCCCGTCGAAGTCGATGACGACGTCGGCAGTCTGCCCCGCGGCGTCCTGATCGGAGGCTTCATCCTCGTCGCTGCTCGCGGCTTCTTCATCGCTCCGCGGCAGGAACGGCGACGGTGTGTCCTCGGCCAGGAGCGCGACGTAGAGCGCCCGCGTGACGGGTCGGTCGTACGAGCTCATGTCCAGCCAGCCGGTGTTGAGCCCGTAGTCGGTCGACGCCAGGAAGTAGAGGTACCCGCCGTCCTCGTCCCACACGGGGTCGATCGCGTCGGCCATCGAGTCGGTCAGCTGGCGGGTCTCGCCGGTCTCGGTGTCGTGCACGAAGATGGCGCGGAGCTGCGTGTCGAGCCGGCGCGCGTACGCGATCCACCGGGAGTCGGGCGACCACACGGGGTTCATCGTACGCTCCGGGTGCGCGTAGCGGTCCGTATCGACGTGCGTCACCGTGCCGGACGCCACGTCGAGCACGAGCACCCGGTAGTGCGTGTCGGTGAACGCCAGCTTGGAGCCGTCCGGGGACCACTCGGGCACGAAGTAGTACGATGGCTCGTCGATCTCGATGCGGCGGGGCTCGGAGCCGTCCTGACCGGCGATGACGAGGCCGTACTCGTCACCCTGGTCGTTGAACCACGCGACGCGCTGCCCGTCGGGCGACCAGACCGGGTGGCGGTCGGCCACACCGGGCGAGCGCGTCAGGTTGCGCCACGAGCCTTCCTCCGCTGGAACGCTGAAGATCTCGCCCCTCCACTCGAACAGGGCACGGGCGCCGGTCGGGGAAAGCCGTGCGTCCCGGAGCTGGGTGGCGGGCACGTCCTCCCAGCGCGGGCGGGCCCAGCTCTGGTCGCGGGCGGCGTGGATCTGGAGCCGGCGCGTGGTCCCCGTCGCGGGATCGAGCTCGTGCAGGTAGCCTGCCTGCTCATAGACCACCACGCCGTCGCCGGCGCCGAGGCTCTTCACGTCGAAGTCCGCGTGGCGGGTGAGCTGGCGCTCCTCGCCTGTCGCCGGGTCGAACGACCACACGTTCGCGGCCCAGTCCCGCTCCGACATGTAGTAGACGCGTCCGTCCATCCAGACCGGCGCGAGGTGCCGCTCACCTTCCCACGGAGGGGTTGTCCGCTCCCAGGTCGAAGTCGACACGATGCCCACCGGCTGGGCTTGCCCTCCGCGGTAGTTGCGCCACTCCGGGTCCCACAGCCCGATCTCCTGGTACGCGATCCAGGCCCCGTCCTCGCTCATCTCCGCTTCGTACGCCTGCGGGAGCGCGATGGCGTCGGGGAGTCCCCCCGTGGTCGGGACCGTATAGAGCTGCCAGAGGCGCGTCGGCACGCCGTCGCGGCCCGAGCGGAAGATCACCTGGCCGTCCGGCGTCCAGCCCTGAGCCACGTCTTCGCCCGGGTGCCAGGTGAGTCGTTCCGGTTGGCCCCCGGTCACCAGCATCACGTACACGTCGGTGTTGCCGGCGTATTGACCAGTGAATGCGATCCATGCGCCGTCGGGGCTGAAATGCGGATCCGTTTCCGCGCCTTCGGAGCTCGTCAGGCGAACGGCCTCGCCTCCGTTCCTTCCCACGACCCAGATGTCGTTCGCGTGCACGAACGCGATGTGCTCGGCGCTCACGTCGGGCTGGCGGAGGAACCGGGTCTCCTGGGCTGCGACCGGTAGGGGCAGAACGAGCGGCGCGCTGATGAGGGCGCCGAGGAACGCAACGGCGGCGAAGGGGGGTCTCGGAAGCATCACGGTTTGCCTGGAGAGGGACATCGGTCGGTGTGTGGAGCAGGGTACGTGTCGAGCGGGAGGGGCGCCACGATGGTACCCGCCGGCCCTCGCTCCCTTCTTCCCTCCGTTACGCCCCCAGGATCACGAGCAGCGCCGACACCGTCAGCACAGCGAAGATCGACGAAAGCAGCACGGTGCGGGCCGCGACGCCCGGGGCGGCCCGGTAGCGCTCACCGAACAGATACGTATTCACCGCGGTGGGCATGGCCGCCAGCACGACGGCCACGGAAACCCAGAGGCCCTCCAGCCCGAGCATGGGCACGGCCACCAGCCACACGAGGAAGGGGTGGATCAGGAGCTTGACGACGGTGAGGAGAATGGCCGGCGCCCGGTCCCCGCGGGCCGGATATCCCACGAGCGAGGCGCCCATGGCGAAGAGCGCGGTCGGGATCGCCGCATCCCCCATCATCTCGACGATCCGGTCGATGCCGGAGGGGAGGACGAGCCCGCTCAGGTTGACCGCGAACCCGGCCAGAAGCCCGATGACGATTGGGTTCTTGAGCACCGCGGCGACGACCTCCAGGAGCTGCGTCCGCCAGGACACACCGTCGCCCCGTCCCGCGTGGATCAACGCGACCGTGATCGGCATGAAGGTCATCGAATGGAACCCGATGATCAGGAACATGGGGAGCGCCGCTTCCGGCCCGAAGGCCGTCAGGATGACCGGCACACCGAGCAGGACCAGATTCGCGAACGCGCCCGACATCCCGAAAATGGCCTGCGCCGCGAGGTCACGGCCGAAGAAGCGCCCGATGGCCATGGCCATCGCATAGGCGGCTCCGCTGCCGACGTAGAACGCCACCAGGAATCCCCAGGACACGTCTTCGGGAATCTCGATCTCCGTGAGGCCGCCGAAGAGCAGGATCGGGATGGCGAAGTTGAAGACGAAAAGCACGAGCCCCCGCACGCTGGCCTGGTCGAGCACGCGGAAGCGCGCGGCCACGAAGCCGAGCGCCATGATGCCGAAGACCGGGGCCACGGTGGAGAGAAGGATGCTCACGGGATGGCGTGCTTCGCGCGCGGGTCTGGGGTCGAGGCCGGGTCACGTACCGGGACCGAGGAAGGACGCGCCGGACCGCGGATGGGTCAAGTCACGTCTCTTCAGGGCAAGGGCGGTGTCCCCGCGCGGCCGGTCTGGACCCAGGTTTCGGGATGGAAGTCGGCCCAGGCGAACCAAAACGCGACATAGGCTTCAGCCACCGGATCGAGACGCCTCCCGGCGTGCGGCCCGGAGACCGCGAGCCCGTCGAGCCGCCACAAGCTTCCCGACTGATCATCGACATACCCGTCTCCGCTGGGCCGGAAGGTCAGCGGTTCGCCGTCGAGACCGCTGCGGAACGCGAGGGCCGCCTCCGCGTCTCCGCCCCAGAAAACGACGACGTCCTCCGCCCTCGACCCGAAGTGCACCACGTCACGCTCGCGGCCTTCGAGCGCTCCGAAGGGGAGGACCGGTCCTCCGTCCCCTCCGATCGGAATCCCGAGCACGCGCTCCTTGGGCGGGCGCCGGGGGTCCAGCACGAGGGGGAACAATGTGCGCGGGTTGTCGGGCTGCTCGTACTGCTCGTTCGGATTGACCGTGTAATTCCGGTCGAATCCGGTACGTCTCGACACGACCTTCGTGTCCGGGAACAGGCGCTTCCAGGCATCCCAGCGCATCTCCCAGGAAGCGACCATGGGTAGCTGGCGGCCGCTCCTCGCAAGCGGCCCGCACTGAGCCGAGCGCAGCATCTGCGGAAAGAACGAGCGCTCTTCCGAGCCCCGGTCGAACAGGACCAGATTGTTCCGGAAAAGGAGCCCGCTCACCCCGAGCTCGGCACCGCCGATTGCCTCGCGGTCGAACGTCAGCGCCGTCCCCGTCAGCGGGCAGTATGAGACGGCCAGGCGTCTGCCGGCCAGATCGATGTTGATGTTCTCGTGCCAGCGCAGGATGCCCAAGGGAAACGCGTACGCCTGGCCATCGCTCAACAACCCCACCACGCGATCCTCTTCGGCGATGTAAGCCGCATCCTCATGGTCGGGTCCGACGATGGAAGGGTTCGTGAGAGCCGGAATCGCGTCCGGCCCCAGGAGCTGAAAGATGTCGTCCGTGGATACCCGGCAAAACACACCTTCATCATCCGTGCCTTCGTCGAAGGACGAGTCCCGGTCCATGCCCGCCGGATCACTGGCGCCACACCCCGCCAATGCCGTGGCAGTCAGTAGAGCGAGGCTCGAGAATCGGAGCGGTAGGTCGAGCAAGTCCATCGGAGCTCCCGGCTGGAGAAGGGGTTCTCGCTCCCAACCGGAATGCATGAGCTGAAGTTCGCGACTGGTCGCTGCCTCAAAACGGTGCGACGGTTGGCTCCATCCACACGGTCTGCGACCCGAGATTGATCGCGAGGTGCGCCCCGTCCGCGCCGGGCGCCGCCCCGTGCCAGTGCTCTTCGAACGGGTCCACGACCACGAGATCCCCGGGGCCGAGCAGGAGCTGTTGCCCGTCACGGTCGACGACCATGCACGTCCCCGACAGACCGAACAGGATCTGCTCGGCGTCGTGGTGGTGCCAGTTCATGCGGGTCCCCTCGGTGAACGTCACCTTGTATATGCGGACCGGAAGGCCGTCGTCCCGTCCGAGGAGCGCCTGCGTCCACGCCGGGAGCACGAAGGTCTCCGGATCCGCCTCGCGAGGTGGCCTGCTGCTTCCCTTAATCAGTCTCATGGTGTTGTCCCGTGCGGTTGGATGTCCGAGGATGAGGCCTGCCCGCTCACCTTGCGTCTCATCCCCGGCGGGCGCCATGGTGGGCATCCCCCCATTCTCCGCAGGGAGCACGATATGGATGAAGCGATGAACCGCACCATGCTCGATCGTATGAAGGGCGCCGCCCTCCTGGACGTCGCCACATTCACCGAGGTCGAGCATGACACGACGCTGACCCGCCAGGCCGCGGTCGTCGTGGTGATCGTGGCGTTGGCCAAGGCCGTCGGCGCCGCCGACGTGGGGCTGATCTCGGCGATCGTGACGGCGTGCGCCTCTCTCGTCGGCTGGCTGATCTGGGCGGGCGTGACGTATCTGATCGGGGACAAGCTGCTCGGGGGTACGGCGACCTGGGGCGAGCTCCTTCGCGCGCTCGGCTACGCACAGGCGCCCGGCGTGCTCATGGTGTTCGCGATTCTCCCGGCGATCGGTGGTCTGCTTGCGTTCGTCGTATCGATCTGGACGCTCGTCGCGGGCATCGTCGGCCTCCGGGAAGCCCTCGACTTCTCGACCGGGAAGGCGGTGCTGACGGCGATCCTCGGGTGGCTCGCCCTGGTGATTCCGTTGATGTTGCTGGAGTTCGCCAGCATGGGATGAGTTGATGCGGCTCCCATGCGCCGTATGGCGCCCTCGGTGCGCCAGCATGGATGTGCATCACGGGCCCATGAGCGGGGCGTGACCTTGGCGCGGGCCACGGGTATGCATGTCCATGACCCTACCCAAGAAGTTGTTCGCCATCGCGGGAGGCATCCTCGGACTCACCCTTCTCGCGCTGCTGCTCGTGCCGCTCCTCTTCAAGGACCGGATCGCCGAGCGCGTGGAAGCCGAGGTCGACCGGGCCGTCGCCGCGGACGTGTCCTGGGGCGATGTCGAGTTGACGCTCATCCGCACGTTTCCGAATCTGACGCTCGGCCTGAGCGATGTTCGCGTGGTCGGCATCGGGTCGTTCGAGGGGGACACGCTCGCGTCCGTGGAACGGCTGCGCATCGCCCTCGAGGTCGGGAGCGTGATCCGCAGCATGCGACAGCGCGGGCCGTTGGTCGTGCGGTCGGTGCGGGTCGACGAGCCCGTGCTGCGCCTCACCATGCGGGAGGGTGGCACCGCAAATTGGGAGGACCTGATACGGGAACCGGCCGGGAGCGATCCGGCGGGGGTCACGGAGCGAGAGGGCCCCGCCCGCGACTTCTCCGTCGAGCTCCGTGGGTTCGAGATCTACGACGGAAGCGTGACCTTCGACAACGCGCGGTCCGGGCTGTTCGCGTCGCTCGAAGGACTTCGTCACTCGTTGGACGGTGACTTCTCCCGTGAGCACCTGGAGGCCAGCACCGTCACGCATGCCGACCGGACCACGGTCCGCTTCGCGGGAACACCGTACCTGAGCGGAGTCGCGCTCGACTTCGACGCGGATCTCGATGTGGATCTGGTCGGCAAGCGGGTGACGTTCCTGGACAACGAGCTTCGGCTGAACGATCTGCTGCTGCGCCTCTCGGGAGAGGTCGCGCGACCCGACGACGACGTGGCCCTCGACCTGACGCTCGCGGCGCCCGAGAGCGACTTCCGGCAGATCCTCTCGCTCGTGCCGGCCATCTACGCCCAGGATTTCGCGTCCTTGGAGACGAGTGGAACCTTCGCCGTCGACGGCCGCGTCACGGGCAGTTACGGGGAGGAGGCGTTCCCGTCGTTCGTGATCCGGGCCAGCGTGGAGGACGGCTCGTTCCGCTATCCGGACCTGCCGCTGCCGGCGCGGGCCATATCGGCCGCTCTGTCCATCGACAACCCGGGCGGCCACGTCGACAGCACGGTCGTGAACCTGAGCCGCTTCCACGTCGAGATCGGGGACCAGCCGCTGGACGGCACCGTCGTCGTACGGACGCCCGTGTCCGACCCCGATGTCGATGCGCGCGTCGTCGGCACGCTCGATCTCGGAGCGCTGTCGCGCACCGTCAAGCTCGAGAACGTCAGCGACCTGGAAGGCGTCGTCACCGCCGACGCGACCGTTCGCGCACGCATGTCCGACGTGGACAGCGCGCGCTTCGAGCGTGTGGCCGCGAACGGAACGGTGGCGGTCCGGGGTCTCACGCTGACGGCGCCGGAGCTCCGCCAACCGATCACCATCGAGGAGGCGACCGTCGAGCTGTCTCCGGAACGGGCGACGCTCCACTCGTTCCGCGCGCTTCTCGGCAGGAGCGATCTCCAGGCCACGGGAGGCATCGACAACCTGCTCGGCTTCGTCATGCGGGACGAGCCCCTTCGTGGCTCGGGGTCGTTCTCCAGCAGGTCCGTCATTCTCGACGAGTGGAGGTCGGAGGAGGATCTCACGGCCATCCCCGTGCCCGCCATGCTCGATCTCACGCTCGATGGCACCATCGACCGACTGACCTACGAAGGGCTGGAGATGTCGAACGCGCGGGGGAGGCTGCGGGTGCAGGACGAGCGGTTGACCCTCGACGACTTCACGTTCGAGACACTCGGTGGCCGCATGGGCATGAGTGGCCACTACGAGACGATCGACCCGTCCGAGCCGACGTTCCAGTTCGCTGTTGCCATGGACAGCCTGGACATCGCCAGCACGTCCGCCGCGTTCCTGACCGTCCGGACACTCGCGCCCGTGGCCCGTTACGCGAGCGGGACGTTCTCGGCGGACCTGGACCTGAGCGGCGCGCTGACCCGCGACATGACGCCGGTGCTGGATGTGCTCGACGGGGGTGGCTCGCTCCTGACGTCGCGCATCGAGATCCAGGATTTTCCCCTGTTGGACCGCCTCTCGGATGCGATCAGGCTCTCCGAGCTCAGCGATCCGACCCTCGACGCGGTGCGCTCGAGCGTACGGATCGAGAACGGACGGATGCACGTCGAGCCCTTCCAGGTGGGCGTGGCCGGGCTCGACATGACGGTCGACGGCTCCACGGGGATCGACCAATCGCTCGACTACTCGCTCTCGTTGGCGCTCCCTGGTGGATTGTTGGGTGGTGCGACCGGTACCGTCGTTCAGGACCTGGCGAGTCGCGCCGGCCGTGCGGGGTTCGACGTGTCGGCGAGCGAATCGGTGCGGGTGGGCGTTCGGGTGCGCGGGACCGTGGCCGATCCGGCGCTCGATCTGGGCCTCGGTGAGACAGCCGCTTCCGTGCGGAACCTGGCGGGCCAAGCCGCCGGTGCGGCGGTCGACCGTCAGGTCGAAGAGGCTCGGGAGCGCATTGAGCAGGCCGAGGAAGAGGCCCGGGAGCGTGCCCAGGCCCGAGCCGACAGCCTCGTCGCCGAAGCCGAACGTCGGGCCGACGCCATCCGGGCCGAAGCGCGCGGACTCGCCGAACAGGTGAGGGCGGAGGGGAACCGCCGGGCCGACGACGTCCTGGCCCAGGCGACGAACCCGATCGCCCGCCAGGCCGCGCAGGTCGTGGCCGACCGTATCCGGCGGGAGGCGAACGAGCGCGCCGACCAGATCGTGACCGAAGCGGACGAGCGTGCGGACGCGTGGGTGGAGGAGGCGCGTAGACGAGCGGGGGAGGGGACGGGCGGCTAGGGGCTAGCTCCTATTGGGAAGAACGCTCACCAAGGAGCGCGACGCTTAATGGAGTCGTGGGTGGCCTGCCGCCTGGGGTCGGCTCGGATGGCTCTGCATCTCTTTCCGCCGCCATGGAAATCGTTCGATGTTCGAACGATCGCTTCCGTCACGCCCCCAATGAGGTAGGCGTCGGAGCGCCGGTAGGGCGCGGAGCAGCTCCCGGGGTTCATCACGACGGCTCCCCTCAACTCGTTCGACTTTCGAACGGCTTTCGAAGTTCGCGCGGAAGGGGTCGCGGCCCGGTTGGGGACCGCGTGCTCGGGCACCTACATGAGCCGAAGCTCACCCACAGATTCTGCTGCCGAACCCACGTTTCATCTTCCCGGGTTGCCTCGGTCAGCAGCGCCGCCTCGGGGACATACCCGGGCCCCGACATGTACCCCCCATGTGAAGGTCGTCGGCGATCGCGTGTACGGAGTCGTGCGCGACCACCTCGACATCCAGTATGTGTTGCGGGTGCGGGTAGCCTATCCGTAACGTACTATGGACTTAGTATGGGTGGGAGCGAAGATGTCGGATGGCGCTCGGTCCCATCCGGACATGGCCTCGGGGAGGCCGACGCACAACGCTTTGACGCCCCTCATGCGTCACACTAACGTCGCGGTGGTCGGACGGGCCGACCGCCGCCGCTTCAACCGCGAGGCCGCGCGATGAGCTTTTCGAGACGGACCCTGAGCCTGGTGACGGTGCTCCTCATCCTGGGGACGCTGGGGGCCGGGGTGTTGTGGCGGCTTCGGGGCGGGCCGGAGGGGAACGGGCAGGGTGCGGCCGAGAACGCCGCCGAAGGGGCCGACGTTCTGGGGGCCGTGACGGGTGCCGCGCAATTCTCGACCGACGTCCCGCAGCCGGTGTCGGGGGCCGAGGCCGTGCGCGACACCTTGTGGATCAGGGTCACCGCGGCCGGGCAGGCCGAGGCGTTTCGGAGAACCGCCGTGACGGCCCAGCTCGAGGGCTGGGTGGAGGACGTGGCGGTCCGCGAGAACCAGGGGGTCAGCCGAGGCTCACTCCTGGCCGTCATCGATTCGACGGAATACGCGCTGCGCCTGGATCAGGCGCGCGCGGACCTCCTCACGGCCGAGGCGGACTTTCAGCAGATGATCCTCTTCGACGACGAGCTCGCCGACTCGGCCGTGCGCGAGGAGCGCCGGCGCGTGGCCCGCTCCAGGAGCGGGCTGGACCAACGTGAGGTCGAGTTGCGCAGGGCCGAGCTCGAGCTGGCCCGGACCCGCGTGAGCGCACCGTTCGAGGGGCGCGTCGCCAACGTGCGCGTCGTACCCGGCCAGTACGTGACGCCCGGCACCGAGCTCGTGACCGTCGTCGACCTCGACCCGATCAAGGTCGAGGTGCAGGTGCTCGAGTCCGAGTTGGCCTTCTTGTCGGAGGGGCGGAACGCCCAGGTCACGTTTGCGGCGTACCCCGGTGAGCGCTTCACCGGCCAGATCGAAACGATCAACCCGGTGGTCGATCCGGAGACGCGCACGGGCCGTGTGACCGTCCTGCTCGCGAACCGTGACGCGCGCATCAAGCCGGGAATGTACGCCGAGGTCTCGCTGGACGCGGAGGCGCTTCCCGACCGGGTGATGGTGCCCCGGTCGGCGATCCTCGAGCGTGGGGAGGGTCGGCGGCGCACGATGCTCTTCGTCTATGACGAGAGTGGAGACGCGGGCCTCGCCAAGTGGCGCTACGTGAACACCGGGCGGGAGAACGACACGCATGTGGAGCTGCTCCGCGAGGGGCCGGAACAGGATTTCGTCGAGCCCGGAGAGGTCGTGCTCGTCGATGGACATCACTATCTCGCGCACGATACGCCGGTCAGGCTTGTCGAGGACGTGGTCGCCGCGGGAGGGCGGCCCGGTGCTTAGGGGCAGCACTGGACGCATGAGGGCGGTCTCGATGCGTGACCGGCGTGCCGTTCCCGAACGACGGGGACGCGACCTGGCACACCTGCTCTCCGCCGTCGGGCTCGCTACCGCACTCCTTCTGCCCTTGCCGGTCAGCGCGTTCCAGGTCGACACGCTGCATCTCTCGCTGGACGACGCCCTACGGACGGCCGAGGGGGGTAATCCGGGGTTCCGGCAGGCGGACAACGCGGTGGGGCTGAACAGCATCGAGAGCCGAACCACCTGGCTCAGCGAATTGATCCCGCAGGTGAACGTGCAACTCTTCAGCACGGACTTCACCGGGAACCTCCAGCGGCGCGCCACGGACAACTTCGGGAACCCCATCGAGAACCCGACCGCCGACTGGAACTACTTCTCTCGCACGACGCAGTCGCTGAACCTGTCCTGGACCTTCCAGGGGCGTTCGCTCTTCGACACGCACCGGCGTCAGTCCTTGGTGAATCGTGACCGCGAGCTCGCCCGGGGGGCCGCGCTCAGCGGACTGCAGATCGAAGTCCAACGGCGCTATATCGGCGCGCTGGAGGAACGAGAGCTGATGCGCGCCGAGGAAGCCCTGATCGAGGCCCGCACGGTCGACCTGGAGGTCGTCCAGCGTCTGTTCGCTCTGGCCCTACGCACCCGGGTCGACGTCCTGAATGCCGAGCTGGCGGTCGAGCAACAAGCGCTCGCGCACCGGAGGCAACAGGGTGCCTTCGACCGGGCGTTGCTGGCGCTGCGAACCACCTTGGGGGCCGAGGGCCCCGGCGAAGTGGTGCTCGCCGATGAGCCACTCCCCATCTTCGATCCGTCCGGGCTCGACGCCGACGTGCTCGTGCGTCGCGCGCTCGAGGCGAATCCGGGGCTCCGCAGGGCCGACGTCGCGGTGAGCCAGGCGAGCCTGGGCGTCTCCGAGCAGCGAAACCGCTGGTGGCCCCAGGTCTCCATGGGCTTCAATCTGGCCCGGCGGGCCCAGCGACCCAGCGACGGTGCGCTCTTCGACGTCTCCTTCGACGAAGACCTCGACCGGTCCTTCTTCGTGCAGCTTTCCCTGCCGGTCTTCAACGGCTTCTTCGAGAATCGGCGCGCTGCCGAGCAAGCCGCGGTCGAGCTCGACAACCAACGCGAGGCGGACCGGGAGGCCCGGCTCGAGGTCGAGGAGGTCGTCCGAGGCGCACGGATGGAGCTCGACAACCAGTGGGAGACCTTGAGACTGGCCGAGCGGTCGCTCGAGATCGCCGAAGAGGCGCTCCGACTGGCCCGCGAGGAGTACCGGCTCGGCGCCCGCTCGTTCGAAGACCTGCGGGCGAGCTTCGACCAGGAGGCGGAGACGCGGCGGCAGGTCATCGCCGCTCGCTACGGGTTCGTGGACGCCCTGCTCGATCTCGAGGAGGCGGTGGGTGAGCCGGTGCGTCCGGCGGGGGCCAGCACCCCCGGCCTGGGCGGCTGAGCATGTCGATCCCCGGCGTTTCGACCCGGAGGCCGGTCGCGGTCTGGATGCTGTTCCTGGCGATCCTGCTTCTGGGTGCGATCTCCTACGTGCGCCTGCCCATCGACCTTCTTCCCGACGTCAGCTATCCGCGCCTGGTCGTCTACACGCTGTATCCCGAGGTCGCGCCGGCCGAGGTGGAGCGGCTGGTCACCGAGAGGGTGGAGGCGGCGGCCGCCGCGGTTCCCGGCGTCGAACGGGTCACCTCGACGTCACGGTACGGCGTGAGCCTCGTGACGCTCCGGTTCGCGTGGGGCAGCGACATGGACTTCGCCATGCTCAACGTGCGCGAGCGCATGGACAACGTGCGCGGAGCGCTTCCGCAGAGCGCGACCCGGCCCGTGATCCTTCGGGTCGACCCGGAGTCGGAGCCGGTCATGACGTTGTCGGTCGTGGGCGGCGACGATCTGTGGGCGACGAAGGAGTTCGCGGAGACCGTCTTCCGGCGGCGTCTCGAGCAGCTTGACGGGGTCGCGCAGGCGGCGGTCGCGGGCGGGCTCGATCGCGAGATCCAGGTCGAGGTGAACCCGAGCGCCATCGACGCCTACGGCCTCTCGCTCCAGGAGATCGCGACCGCGCTCGACCGGGCGAACGTGTCGGCTCCGGGCGGCACGATCCTGCAGGGGCGTTACCGGTACCCGCTCCGGACGCTCGGCGAGTTCCGCACCGTCGAAGAGATCGGCGACGTGGTCGTCGCGCGCAGGGCGGTCGGGGGAGGGGGTTCGACGGGGGCTGGCGATCCGGCCGGGGCGGCCGGCGCGGACGCTTCCGGTTACCAGGTCATCCGTCTGCGCGACATCGCCCGCGTCGTCGACGGCTTCGCGGAGCGCGAGGCGATCGCCCGCTACGGAGGCACGGAGTCGGTGGGCGTCCTGGTGTTCAAGGAGTCAGGCGCGAATACCGTCCGGGTCGCCGAGCGCGTCGCCGAGGTCGTCGAACAGCTGGCGGGGGAGTACCCGGATTTCCACGTGGACGTGGCGGCCGATCAGGCCGACTTCATCGCGGCGTCGATCTCGAACGTCGTCCAGGCGCTCGTGCTCGGAGGCATCCTCGCGTTCCTGGTGCTCTTCTTGTTCCTGAGGGACTCGCGCTACCCGTTCGCCATCGCGCTCGCCATCCCGATCTCCGTGGTCGCGACCTTCGCGCTCATGGACGCGGCCGGCGTCAGCCTGAACATCATGAGCCTCGGTGGGCTCGCGCTCGGTGTCGGCATGTTGGTCGACAACTCGATCATCGTGCTCGAGAACATCTTTCGGCACCGGGAAGAGCTGGGACGGGACGCGACCGAGGCGGCCGCGGCGGGCGCCGAGGAAGTGCAGTCGGCGATCACGGCTTCGACGCTCACGACCATCTCGGTGTTCGCGCCGATCATCTACGTCGAGGGCGTCGCGGGAGAGCTCTTCGAGGATCTCTCGTTGGCCGTCGCGTTCTCGCTGCTCGCTTCATTGCTGGTCGCGCTTACCCTGCTACCGTCGTTGGCGGCCCGGTTCGGCCGCGTCGCCGTGGCCGCCCCGGACGGGACAGGTGAGGAGAAGCGCCCGGCGGGAACGCAGGGGCGG
Source organism: Gemmatimonadota bacterium (assembly GCA_040904885.1). GTDB lineage: Bacteria > Gemmatimonadota > Gemmatimonadetes > Longimicrobiales > Gaopeijiaceae > JAWLHJ01. Next base: position 16,989 of record JBBDSN010000080.1, read on the forward strand.
TGGGTGCGGGTGACGCGCGTCGCGCGGCGGGTCCTGCTCGCTCCGCTCCGTATCGTCGCTTGGCTGGGCCGACTCGCCCGCGAGCTCGTGCTCTTCTGGGGGCGCGAGCTCTCGGCGTTGCTGGTTCGGGTGTTCGGGCCGTCGCTGCGCGCCTTCGACCGTGCGTTCGACCGGTTCGCGTCCCGGTATCACGGGGTGCTCGAGTGGGCGCTCGACCATCCGGGGCGGGTGCTGGCGGCTTCCTTCGGGGCGCTGGCGTTGACCGTGGCGGTCGGCGTGACGCTCCCCCGCGACCTGCTGCCCCACGTCGATCAGGGCGCCTTCACCGTCCGGCTGGAGCTCGAGGAGGGCACATCGCTCGAGACGACCTCCGAGGCGGCCGCCACGATCGAAGCGGCGGCTCTGGCCGATCCGGATGTCGCCGCCGTGTTCAGCACCGTGGGTCGAGACACGCGCGCATACGCTACGGGTGACCGTGCGGTCGGGCTGCACACCGCCTCGATCGAGGTGCGCATCCGACCCGGCGGTGATACCGATGCGACCGCGGAACGACTGCGCGGGCTCGAGGAACGCTTCCCGGAGGGTTCGCTCTCCGTCGAGACGGGCCAGGCCACGGCGCTCGGAGCCATGCTGGGCGGCGGCGAAGCCGACATCGCGGTGCGCGTCCGCAGCGAAGACCTCGATCTGGCGTTCTCGAGCGCCGACCAGATCGCGCGGCTGCTCGAGGGCCTCCCCGTGCTGGGAAATGTCAGGGTCGGCACCGAGCGGGGCCAACCGCAGCTTCAGATCGAGATCGACCGGGAGGCGTGCGCGAGCTTCGGTATCGAGCCGGGGCTCGTGGCCGACCATGTGGACCGGGCCATGCGCGGGACCGTGGCGACGGAGTTCGTGGACTTCGACCGGAAGATCGACGTCGTGGTCCGTTACCCGAGCGAGCTTCGGTACTCCCGTGAGACGTTGGATGGGCTCCGGGTGCAGGGCGTGCCGATCCGGCAGCTGATCCACGTGCGGGAGACGCTCGCGCCCTCGGAGGTGCGCCGCGAGGACCAGGCGCGCGTCGTGCCGGTCTACGCCGACGTGCTGCGGGGCGGCCTCGACGCGGCGGTTCAGGACGTGCGGGGCGCGCTCGCGCCTCTCACGCCCACGAGCGCGGTGCGTTGGGAGGTCGGAGGCGAGAACGAGGAGATGCGTCGCTCGTTCCGTGACCTGGCGTTCGCGTTCGGGCTCGCGCTGGTGCTCGTGTACATGATCCTGGCCGCGCAGTTCGAGTCGTTCGTGCACCCCCTGACCATCCTGATCGCCGTGCCTCTCGCGCTGGTCGGCGCGGTGCTCGCGCTCCTGCTCGCCGGCGAGGGACTCAACACGATGAGCCTCATCGGCGTGGTGATCCTGGTTGGGATCGTGGTGAACGACGCGATCGTGAAGGTCGACTTCATCCGGCAGGGCCGGGAGCGGGGCGAAGCGCTGCGGCACGCGATCCTGGAAGCGGGACGCGTGCGGCTGCGACCGATCGTCATGACCACCGCCACCACGGTCCTCGGCCTCGTCCCGATGGCCCTCGGCATCGGGCGGGGCGCCGACCTCCGGGCCCCGCTCGCGGTGGCCGTGATCGGGGGCCTGGTGTTCGCGACGGCGCTGACGCTCATCGTCGTGCCCGTCGTGTTTCAGACCATCGAGCGCGCTCGGCTGGGGGTGCGGGCCGGGGGCCGCGAAGCGGCTCCGGGGCCACCGGGCGCCGGCGGCTTGGCCGCCGAGGGCTCGGGATGATCCGCCAGAGCCTGCGCCGCCCGGTCGCGGTGGCCATGGCCTACGGGGCGGTCGCGCTACTCGGCGTGGCGGCGTGGCGCAACGTGCCCATCGAGGTACTGCCCGATACGCAGCTTCCCCAGCTGACGGTGAGCGCGACCTGGCCGGGTGCGTCGCCCGAGACGCTCGAAGCGTTCCTCACCGCTCCGCTCGAGAGCGCGATCCAACAGGTGCGCGGTGTGGAGCGCATCGTCTCGACCTCCTCGGAAGACCAGGGCAGGGGCCGGGCCGAGATCATCGTGGAGTTCGACCGCGACGTCGATATGGACTTCGCCCGGCTCGACCTGTCCGAGCGGCTCGCGACGCTCGAGGAGTCGCTGCCGCCCGGCGCGGACCGGATCCAGGTCGAGCAGTTCGTGCCGCAGGAGTTCGAGGAGCAGAACCGGCCGTTCCTGCTGTACCGGCTCACCGGGCCGTATACCCTCGAGGCGCTCCGGCAGCATCTCGACGACGTCGTCGCGCCGGAGCTCGCCCAGTTGGACGGGGTGGCGCTCGTGAGCGTGTTCGGTGGGCGTGAGCGCAGGCTCGAGATCGAGCTCCAGGAGGACGCGATCGCCGCGTTGGGTCTCGATGCGGCGGCGGTGCGTCGCGCCATCCTCGACCTCGATCTCGTGCGGGAAGCCGGGGTCGTGCGAGAGGAGGGAAGGGAGCGGACGCTGACCGTCGTGAATCGTCCCGAGAGCGCCGAGGACGTGCGAGGGGCGTTCCTGGCGGTCGCGGGGGGGACACCGGTGCGTGTATCCGACGTGGCGCGCGTCTACGACACGTACGAGGAGGCGCGGTCGTTCTCACGTGTGCAGGGACAGCCCGCCGTGGGCTTCAGGGTCTGGAAGTCGATCGGTGTGAACACGGTCCGGGTCGCCGATGCGGTCAAGGAGCGGATGACCGAGCTCGAGCGCCTCGCCCCGTTCGGCGCGGAGCACGTGCTCGAGTTCGATCAGAGCGAAGATATCCGGGGGCAGCTCACCGACCTGCGGACCCGGGCGATGTTCAGCGCGCTCGTGATCTTTCTCGTGCTGCTCGCGTTCCTCCGCTCGTTCCGCTCGGCGGCGCTCATCTTCGCGACCATCGCGTTCAGCGTCCTGATCGCGCTCAACCTCATCTACTTCGGGGGGCTCACCCTCAATCTCCTGACCTTGATGGGGCTGGCGTTGGGGTTCGGGCTCATCGTCGACAACGCGATCGTCGTGCTCGAGAACGTGTTCCGTAGGCGTCAGCGAGGCGAGGCGGCGACGGAGGCGGCCGAGCGGGGCACGCTGGAGGTCGTGCTGCCCATCATGGCGTCGACCGCCACGACCCTCATCGTGTTCGTGCCGTTCGTCTACCTCCAGGGGGAGCTGCGCGTCTTCTACGTGCCGCTCGCGATCGTGGTGGCCCTGACCCTCCTGGCGTCCCTCCTCGTGGCGTTCACGTTCATCCCGTCCATCGCGGCGCGCATCCTCGAGCGCGGAACGGGCGGCCGGGCCGGGCCGGCTCGCGGCCGCCCGCCGCTGTACGCCCGCTTCTACGCGGACCTGGTCGGCTTCACGGTGCGGCGACCCTGGCCGGCCATCGTCGTGACGCTGGCGGTGTTCGCAGGGTCGTATCAGCTCTTCGACCGCTACGTGAGCCGATGGGCGATGTGGGGCGGAGGCTGGGGGGCGGATACCTACATCAGCGTGAACATCGAGCTTCCCCGGGGCTCGAACCTCGAGCGCACGGACGAGCTGGTCCGGTACTTCGAATCGCGCGTCGCGGCCATGCCGGAAGTGGAGCGCTTCAGCTCCGAGGTCCTACCGAACATGGCGCGAATGGAGATCACCTTCCCCGATTCGCTCGAGAGTACCGCCGTTCCCGTCGTCATCAAGGAACAAATGGTCGCGTTCAGCCACACGTTCACCGGGGCCGACGTCCGGGTCTACGGCTATGGGCCTTCGTTCTACGGAGGCGGCGGGAGTCCGCCCAATTACGGGATCCAGGTGCTCGGCTACAACTACGAGCGGGTGCGCGACATCGCGGAAGACATCGCCTCCCGCCTCGCGAGGCTCAGCCGCGTGGTCGAGGTCGATTCGAACGCTTCGTCCAACCGGTTCGAGCGGGACAGGGCGTCGGAGTTCACCCTGGAAGTCGACCGGGACCGGCTCGCGCGGCATGAGATCACGGTCGAGGAAGTGGTCGACGGGATCGGGGCCGCGGTCAGGGGGAACGCCCAACTCGCCTATCTTAAGCTCGGTGGCGACGAGGTCCAGGTGCAGGTCAAGCTTCGGAGCAATCAGGACCTCGACGTCTTGGCGCTCCAGGAGACTCTGATCCTCACGCCGTCGGGTCAGCGGGTCCGGCTCGGCGACATGGTGAGGGTCGAGCAGCGCGAGGTGCTGGCCCAGATCCGGCGCGAGAACCAGCAGTACGAGCGTACCGTGGCGTACGAGTTCCGCGGACCGGCTCGTTTGGGTGACGTCGTGCACGAAGCCGTCATCGCGGGCACCGATGTGCCCCCGGGCTACACCGTACAGGAGGGCCGAAGGAACTGGTTCGTGACCCAGGAGGACCGGGAGCAGATCTGGATGGTGCTGGCCGTCGCGCTCCTGCTCGTCTACATGGTGACGGCCGCGCTCTTCGAGTCGCTGCTCCGTCCGTTGGCGGTGATCCTGACGGTGCCGATGGCCCTCATCGGGGTGTATCTGATCTTCTTCTACACCGGCGCATCGTTCACCCGCGAAGCCTACATCGGGGTCATCATGATGCTCGGGATCGTCGTCAACAACGCGATCCTGCTCGTCGATCACGTGAACAGGGTGCGCGCCGAGGCGCCGGAGTTGTCGATGGAAGCCGCCATCGTGCGGGGCACGGTCGAGCGCGTCCGCCCGATCTTGATGACGACCATCACGACGGTGCTCGGCCTCCTCCCCCTCGTGGTGTTCGGAGACGCCGCCGGCTCGAACATCTGGGACGCGCTCGCCCTGGTCCTGATCGGCGGCCTGCTTTCGTCCACCTTGTTCGTGTTGACGATCACCCCCGCCGTATACCA
>JBBDSN010000080.1:21901-40441 GCA_040904885.1 Gemmatimonadota bacterium
GCGGCCTGCTTTCGTCCACCTTGTTCGTGTTGACGATCACCCCCGCCGTATACCACCTGCTCGAGCGTCTCCGGCCGGCGCCGACGCCGGGTGCATCCGGACCGGCACGTGCTCTGGCGGACCCGCCTGTGGGTGGCGGGACGCCGCGGCCGTCGGGCGCATGGATGCGGTCCGTATGAGCGCCCCGGTGGATCTTGGAGCGGGCTTTCTCGGTAAAAGACTCATGGTGACTTCGAATCGAACCGTTCTGCCGGCGTTCGTGCTGGTCCTGCTGGCGACGCTGGCCTTCACCGTCGCGCCGGAGCGGGCGGCGGCCCAGCTTGGGGGTCCGGGCTTCGTGTTCCGGCAGCCCAACCTGTCGTTCGCCTTGCACGGCGGCTACGCACGGCCATCCGCCCAGAGCGACCTGTTCGACCAGACGTTCACGGACCTGATCCTGGCCAGGGAGGACTTCCAATCGCCCTACTTCGGGGGCGAGCTGTCGGTGCGTGCCTCGGACCATTGGGATGTCTCCCTCGAGGTCGGACATGCCTGGAGCAGCACCCGAACGGAATGGCGCGAGTTCGTCGAAGACGACGGTGGCGCGATCTGGCAGACGGTGGACTTCTCCCGCACTCCGGTGACCGTGAGCGGCAAGTACTACCTCACGGACCGGGGCCGGAGCATCGGCCGCTTCGTATGGATCCCGTCCCGGGTGACGCCCTTCGTCGGAGCGGGGGCGGGCGTCGTGCGGTATCGTTTCGCGCAGGAAGGAGACTTCGTGGACGCCGAAACCCTCGCGATCGTCACGGACCGGCTGCAGCAGGTCGGCACGGGGGTGACCGCGCATGGCTTCGCCGGGCTCGATGTGCTGCTGAAGAAAGCGCTGTATCTGACCACGCAGGCCCGCTATGCGTGGGCGCGGGGCGGTCTGGATCGTTCGGTGTATGACGACTTCGAGCCGGTGGACCTTTCGGGCTTCCAGGTCACGCTGGGTTTGGGTCTACGGTTCTGAGGGATTTCCGATGATGGAGGATGACATGGGGCAGGGCGCACTGAAGACGCATAGTCAGACAGCGGTTCCGGCCGCCCGCACGGGATCGGTGATCATGCTCGCCCTGCTCGGGGCGATGATCGCCGCACCGGTCGCGGCGTGGCAGCAGATTCCGATCGCGGAGCGGCGCGCCGGCCTGACGGATACGCGCTGGGGGGCCTTCGTCGGCTGTTGGGAGCCCGTCGCAGGTCAGCAGGACGCCGACGGCGGCGTCCTTTGCGTCCGTCCCGCGGACCTCGGCGTCGAGATGTTCACGATCAATGACGGTGAGATCCGGACGAGCGACCTCATGATCGCGGACGGCGAGCCGCGTGCCATCGAAGCCGAAGGGTGCGAGGGTTGGGAGGAGGTCTCGTTCTCCGACGACGGGCGCCGGGCGTTCACACGCTCCGCCTACGCGTGCGAGGGGATCGAGCAGGCCGGAACCGGGATGTTGGCGCTCGTCTCGCCCACGCAGTGGGTCGACGTCCGCGCGCTCGAGGTGGACGGCGAGCGCACATCCTGGGTCCAGCGCTACCGGCTGGTCGGCGTCGACCGTGCCGTGAGCGAAGGCGTCGAAGACCCGGGCTTCGGCATGGAGACGGCGGCTCGCGCCGCGCGCTTCGTCGCGCACCGGGGCGTCGGCTTCGTCGAGGTCGAGGAAGCCGCGCGTCAGGTCGACGCGGAGGCGGTCGAGGGCTGGCTCGCGAATCGCTCCGAGGGCTTCGCGCCGACGGCGGACGATCTGGAAGGCCTCGCCGACGCGGGGGTGCCGGAGTCCGTGATCGACGTCGTGGTCGCGAAGTCGTTTCCCGGGACGTTCCGCATCGACGGCGAAGGAGCGGCCGAGCGCACCGAACGTGGCGAGGAGTCCTATGCGGCAAGCGGCCCACGTCGTTCGCTCTACTTCGGCCCGCGGATGCCGTTCGCCTTCCGGATGGGGTATGGCTACGGCTACGTACCCGCCGACGCGTTGTACTACCGGTCCGGATACGGATACGGGTATCCCGGATACTCCGGATACTGGGGATACCGCCCGGGCACGGTCATCATCGAGCGGCGCGCCCCCGAGCCCCGGGGACGGATCGTGAGGGGAAGGGGGTATGTCCGCGGCGGCTCGGGTGCTGATCAACCGACGGCCGTGCCACGCTCGGGCGGTACGAGCGGCGACCGTCCCGCGGCCGCGCCGCCGCGCCGACCGAGCTCCGACCGCGATGATCCGCCGCCCCGTACCGCCCGACCGCGGACACCTCCTCCGGGCGGCTGAGGCTCGGAAAGCCGGCCCCGGCGTTCCCCGGCCCCGGGGCGTTGTGCTACCTTTTTCGGCTATGGACGACACCAAGAGCACAACGTCGGGCGGCACGGATGTCATCCGTCAGATCGTGCGTGACGACCTGGCGCGCGGAAGGTACGGCGGCACGGTCGTGACGCGCTTCCCTCCCGAGCCGAACGGCTACATGCACATCGGCCACGCGAAGTCCGTGTGCCTGAACTTCGGCATCGCGGAGGAGTTCGGCGGCCGGTGCCATCTGCGCTTCGACGACACGAATCCGGAGAAGGAGAGCGAGGAGTTCGTCCGTCAGTTCCAGGACGACATCCGGTGGCTCGGCTTCGACTGGGGCGAGCACCTGTATTTCGCTTCGGACTATTTCGAACGCATGTACGAGTGTGCCCAGGTGCTGATCCGGAAAGGTCTCGCGTACGTCGACTCGCAGCCGCCGCAGGCGATCCGCGACGGCAGGGGAACCGTGACGGAGCCGGGTCTCGAGAGCCCCTACCGGGAGCGGACGGTCGAGGTGAATCTCGAGATGTTCGAGCGGATGCGGGCCGGGAAGTACAACGACGGCACCCACGTGTTGCGCGCGAAGATCGACATGACGTCGCCGAACATGCTCATGCGCGACCCGGTGCTCTACCGCATCCGGCACGCGCATCACTACCGGCGCGGCGACACGTGGTGCATCTACCCGCTCTACGATTACGCGCACTGCCTGGAGGATGCGTTCGAGGGCGTCACGCACTCCCTCTGCACGCTGGAGTTCGAGAACAATCGCGAGCTTTACGACTGGGTGCTGGAGCACGTGGGCTTCGAGGAGCCGCGGCCGCATCAGTACGAGTTCGCCCGGCTCGAGCTGGAGCACGCGGTGCTCTCGAAGCGCCGGATCGTGCCCCTGGTGGCCGGAGGGGTCGTATCGGGTTGGGACGATCCGAGACTCTCGACCGTCGCCGGCATCCGGCGCCGCGGCGTCCCGCCTGAAGCTGTGCGCTTCTTCTGCGACATGATCGGCGTGGCGCGCACGAACTCCACAGTAGACGCCGACAAGTTCAGCTTCGCCGTGCGCGAAACGCTCAATTCCGTCGCGCCGCGCGTCATGGCCGTGCTCGACCCGATCCGCGTCGTGCTCACGGACTATCCCGAGGACCGCGTCGAGGCGCTCGAGGCGCCGTATTTTCCGCCCGACGTTCCGCGCGAGGGCAGCCGGGAGGTTCCGTTCTGTCGGGAGATCCTGATCGAACGGGAGGACTTCGCCGAGGATCCGCCGAAGGGGTTCCGGCGACTGATTCCGGGCGGTGAGGTGCGCCTCCGCTATGCCTACGTCATTCGGTGCGACGAAGTGGTGAAGGACGAGCAGGGCCGGGTGGTGGAGCTCCGGTGCAGCCATGATGCGGACACGCTCGGCGGTGGCACGCCCGAGGGCCGGAAGGTGAAAGGCACCATCCAGTGGGTGTCGGCCCGCCACGCGCTCGACGCCGAAGTCCGTCTGTATGGTCCGCTCTTTCTCGAGGCCGACGACGACCTGGATGACGGGAGCGAAGAGGAGGAGGAAGAAGACCTTCTCAGGCTCGTGGATCCGGACTCCCTGGAGATCCTGCGCGGCGCCCGCGTCGAGCCTTCGGTCGGCTCGGACGCCCGGGACGTTCGCTACCAGTTCGAGCGGACCGGCTACTTCTGGCGGGATCCGGTGGAGGGTCGCGGCGACACGCTGGTCTTCAACCGCATCGTGCCCCTGAAGGACTCCTGGGGGCGCAAGGCAGAGGCCGCGAAGGCAGCCGAGGCGGCCGCGGCGAAGTCGGGAAAAACCGGGCCGGAGGGCCGACTCCCCGAACCCACGCAGCGTGGCGACGGCCCCTTGGCCGGCTCCAAGCCGAGGATCAGCGAGCAGAGGGCATCGATCCGTGCGGAGGACCCCGAGCTCGCCGCGCGTTTCGAACGGTATCAGGATGCGTTCGGCCTGGCGCCCGAGCAGGCCGATGTCCTGACCGCGTCACGTGCCGCGTCGGACTTCTTCGAGGCGGCACTCGGGGTGCATGACGACGCCTCAGACGTGGCGGGGTGGATGGTCACCGACCTTCGAGGGTTGCTGGACGAACGGACCGTCGGAGACCTCGATTTCGACGGCGCCGCGCTCGGACGACTCGCCGGGCTCGTCGAGGCGGGCCGGGTGTCGCGCCGGGCGGCGAAGGACGTGCTCGCCCGCATGGTCGAGCAGGGGGGTGACCCCGAGGCGCTGATCGAAGAAATGGGGCTGACCCAGTTGACCGATAGCGACGCCATTGGCTCGGTGATCGACGAGGTCCTCGCCGCGTGGCCGGAGAAGGTCGAGGAGTACCGGGCGGGGAACACCAACCTCATGGGCCTGTTCATCGGTCAGGTCATGAAGGCGACGCAGGGCGCCGCCGATCCGAACGAGACGAGAGCTCTACTTTCCGAAAGACTGGACTGATCATGATGAGACTGCGCTTCGCGCCTTCGCCCACCGGATACCTGCACGTGGGCGGCGCGCGCACGGCCATCTTCAACTGGCTGCTCGCACGCAAGGAAGGCGGCGTGTTCGTGCTCCGCGTCGAGGACACCGACCGGGACCGCTCGAGCGAGGCCCACACCCAGGCGATTCTCGACGGACTCGGCTGGCTCGGGCTCGACTGGGACGAGGGTCCGGTGTTCCAGAGCGAGGGTGTCGATCGGCACCGACGCGATGCGCTGCGGCTCCTGGACGAGGGCAAAGCGTACCGAGACTTCTCCGACCCGGAGGCCGTCCGGGACGAGGCCAAGGCGCGGAGCATGCATCCGAGCCGGGTGGCGCGCGAGAAGGCCGAGTCCCTCGGTGAAGCCGAGGCGGCGCGGCGTGCCGATGCGGGTGAGCCCCACGCGGTGCGCTTCCGGGTGCCCGACGGCGAGACGCGCTTCGACGATCTGATTCACGGCGAGATGCGGTTCGGCAACGACGACATCGATGACCTGGTGATCCTCCGGAGCGACGGTACGCCCGTCTACAACCTGGCCGTCGTGTCCGACGATGCCGACATGGACATCACGCACGTCATCCGCGGGGACGACCATCTCTCGAACACGCCGAAGCAGGTGCTCCTGTACCGGGCTCTCGGGCTCGCCGAGCCGAAGTTCGGCCACGTGCCGCTCATTCTGGGTCCCGACGGGAAGCGCCTCTCCAAGCGGCACGGCGCGACGGCCGTCGGGGACTACGCGAAGGAAGGGATCCTCGCCGATGCGATGCTCAACTTCCTCGCGCTTCTCGGCTGGAGCCCGGGCGACGACCGGGAGTTCATGAGCCGGGACGAGCTCATCGAGGCGTTCAGCATCGAGCGGGTGCTGAAGAAGAGCGCCGTGTTCGATGCGGACAAGCTGTCGTGGCTGAACGGGAAGCATCTCGCGGCCCAGCCCCGCGCCGAGCTTGCGAACGAGGTGCGCACGCGGCTCGAGGGCACGGACGGACTGGACGACGCCCTGCTCGGCGACGAGGCCTTCATGGCGGCGGTCATCGAGCTGCTGATTCCGCGCTCACGCACGCTGGAGGACGCGGCGCAGCAGACCGTTCCCTTCGTGAGGGATCCGGTCGCGTACGAGGAAGGCGCGGTGGCGAAGCACTGGGCGAAGAACCCGGCCATGACGCTCGACGTGCTGGGCCGTTTGAAGGAGGCACTCGGCGGCGTGGAGCCTTGGAGCCAGGAGGCACTCGAGGTCGCCGTGCGCGATGTCGCGGAGGCGCTCGAGGTCGGCGCCGGCAAGGTGATCCACCCGCTTCGCGTGGCGCTCGTGGGGCAGTCGTCGAGCCCCGGAATCTTCGACGTGCTGGCCGTTCTCGGGCGCGCTCGGGTCCTCTCGCGGCTCGACGCGGGCGAGCAGGCCGTGCGGGCCTTGTGAGAAAGTGCTTTCTTGACGCCCCGATAGGGCGCACATTAGGATAGCCGCCCCGCAAAGGCGGGCCCCTCCAAAACATCCCCCCAAGGGTCGAACTTGGCACGCTCCGAGCCCACCCCTCAACGTCTGAGTCCGGCTGCCACGCCCCAGGCCGCTTCCCTCACCGAGATCGAGCGCAAGATTCTGGACTTCATGGTCCAGTACCTGCGTGCGAACACCTACCAGCCCTCGATCCGGGAGATCGGACGCCGCTTCGGTATCAAGAGCACGAAGACCGTCTCGGAGCATCTCCAGGCGCTGTCGGAGAAGGGGTTTCTGGAGCGCGATTCTTCGAGGTCGCGCGGTGTCCGCATCCTCGGGGTGGACCTGAGCACCGACACGGTTTCGGTACCGTGCTTCACCGACGTTCCCGACGATCCGACTTCGGCCGCCGGATCCTCCGAAGCCGAGAAGATATCGATGGATCGTCGGATGGGGTGCGAAGAGGGGTCGTTCTTCCTCCGGGCTAGCTCGGGTGACCTGGCGCTCCTGGGGGTCGAAGAAGGCGACCTCGTGCTGATCTCGCCCGTGACGCCGCAGTCGGCGCAAGAGGGCACGGTCGTTTTGGCGCGCACGGGCGGAGGCACGATCTTCCACCGGATCCGGAAGAACGGCCGAGGCATGGTGCTCGAGTCGCTCGGACCGACCGCCGAGCGGGTGCTGGTCGAAGATCCGGCGCAGGTCGTGTTGCTCGGGCGCGTGGCCGGCTTCTATCGAAAGATGGACGAGGTGGGGGCGCCGGCTTCCACCCGGCACTGACCGGCACTTCGGCCATGGTGGATGGGCGCGCGGGTGGGGCTCCGGCGCCGGAAGAGGCCGCCGCCGACGCGCACTGGATGCTTCGAGCCCTGGCGTTGGCGCGGGAAGCCGGGTCGAGTGGGGAGGTCCCTGTCGGTGCGGTCGTCGTGCGGGACGGCGTCGTGCTGGGTGAAGGACAGAACCGGACCGTCCGCGACGCCGACCCGACCGCGCACGCCGAAGTCGTCGCCCTGCGGGCCGGGGCCGCAGCCCAGGGGGACTGGAGGATTCTGGGCGCCACGCTGTACGTTACGCTCGAGCCGTGCGCCATGTGCGCCGGAGCCATCGTGTTGGCCCGGGTCCCACGGGTGGTGTTCGGGGCGGCGGACCCCAAAGCCGGCATGGGCGGCTCCCTGGAGAACCTTTTGCAGGATCCCAGGTTGAACCATCGGTGCGAGGTGCGCGCCGGGGTGCTTTCGGAGGAGTCGTCGGAGATGCTCAAATCGTTCTTTCGCGCACGTCGATGAGACCACGCGCGACGTTCTTCGCCCTCGTGCTGTGCACGGCGACCGGGTGCACGGTCGTCGGAGCGCCCGCGCCCCTGCCGGCGCCGCCTCCCGCCGGTCCAGACGCGACGCGACCCGGCGCTGGTGATGCCCCCCGACCCGAACAACCGCCCGAAGCCGCCCCCACCGATGCGGCAGCTGCCGGAGGCGCCTACACGGCCCTCAGGCCCGTCAGGAGCTTCGCGGAGGTGCGGGGCCTCTGGGTGATCCGCTCCAGCATGACGAGCGAGGCGGAAGTACGCGCGATGGTCGATCGTGCGGCGGTGGCCGGGTTCAATACGCTCGTGGTGCAGGTGCGGGGCCGGGCGGACGCGTTCTACCGCTCCTCTCTCGAGCCGCGGGCGCAGACCCTCACCGGTCCCGCGGACTTCGATCCGCTGGCTCTGGCCATCGAGGAAGGTCACCGGCGGGGACTCGCGGTGCATGCGTGGGTGAACACCCACCTGGTCTGGGGCCCCGCCGCCCCGCCGGCCAGCCAGCGACACATCCTGAATGCGCGGCCCGACTGGCTCGGGGTGCCACGCGCCCTCGGCAGTGAGCTCTACACGCTGGCACCCAACGATCCGCGATACGTCGACGCGCTCCGTCGCTATGCGGATACGAACCGTGCGACGGTCGAGGGCATCTACACGAGCCCGTCCCATCCGGAGGTACAGGCACGCGTCCACGGCGTCTGGATGGAGCTGCTCGAGCGCTACGATCTCGACGGTATCCATTTCGACTACATACGGTTCCCGTCGGGTACGTTCGATTACTCGCGGGGGGCGTTGGAGCGCTTTCGCGCGTGGGTGGCCGCAAGGGAGGGCCGTGCCGTGGAGGGCGGTCCGGGCTTCGCGACGTGGGCGGAGGCGCTCGCCTTCGTCGACGCACGGCCGGAGGCATGGGCGGAGTTCCGGCGAGAGCAGATCACCGGTCTGGTGCGCCGTATCTACCGTGACGTGAAGGCGCGCCGGCCCGAAGTCGTGGTGTCGGCCGCGGTGATCGCCGATGCGGACGATGCCTACAGGCACCGATTCCAGGATTGGAGGGGATGGCTGGCCGAGGGCATCCTCGACATCGCCGTGCCCATGGCCTATACGACCGACAATGGCCGCTTCGACCGGCAGGTCGCCGAGGCGCGTGACGCTGCTGGCGAGCGGGAGCGGACGTGGGCTGGGATCGGGGCGTGGCTGAACGGCATCGACGGGACCCTCCAGAAGATCGACCTCGCTCGTGCCCGGGGCGTGGGGGGCATCGTGCTGTTCTCCTACGACTGGGCGGTGACGGCGGCGTCGGGCGAGGACGAAGAGCCGTTCCTGAGCCGGATCGCCCGGGAGCGGTTTGGCGGACGTTGAGCGAGGGCTCCTGCTCGAGTCCCGCCGCCCCCCTCTGCGCCTCCACGTGCGCTATGCCGGGGTTTCCTCTTCTATTATCCCGGTTCCCGCTAGCCTGAGGAAGACGAACAGGAGCGCGGCGCCGCCCCCGAGCGCGACCCAGATTGGCAGCCCGTAGGCCGTGCCGATGTCTCCGAGCACCATGCCCACGATACCCACGAGCAGCGCGTAGGGGAGCTGGGTGCGGACGTGGTCCACGTGGTCGCATCCCGATGCCATGGACGAGAGCACGGTCGTGTCGGAGATGGGCGAGCAGTGATCCCCGAAGATCGCGCCCGCGAGTACGGAGCTGATCGTCCCGAGCAGGATGGAGTAGTCGGCGGACTGGGCGAAGCCGGCCTCGTGGCCGCCGAGTGCGACCGTGAGCGGAATGACGACCGGGAGCAGGATGGCCATGGTGCCCCACGACGTGCCGGTGGCGAACGACATGGCGGCCGCCGTGGTGAAGACGACCACCGGCAGGAACTCGAGGGGAAGCCGCTCGTTGAGGAGCTGCGCGAGATACTCCGATGTGCCGAGCGCCTCGGTCACCAGCCCGAGTGACCAGGCGAGCACCAGGATGACCATCGCGGTCATCATGGCACGCATGCCGCCGATCATGGCGTCCACGCCCTCACCGACCGTCAGAATACGCTGGCCAGCCGACAACAAGATGGCCACCACGCACCCCGCGAGCGATCCCCAGAGCAACGTGGCGAAGGGGTCCGAGGCACCGAAGACTTCGCTGAGCGGCGCGTCCGGCCCGGCTCCCGCCCGCCCAGTCGCATACAGCCCGCCGAGGACCACCACGATGACCGTGAGCACCGGAATCCCGGCGTTCCACCAACGGGGCTCGGTGCCGGGTTTGGCCTCGAGGCTCTCGGACTCCGTGGCCGCGGCGAGTTGCGCGCCGGGTCGGTACAGGCCCCCGCCCGATGCCGCACGCTGCTCGGCGGCGGCCATGGGCCCGAAATCCCGCCGTGAAAACGCGATGAGCGCGGCGAAGTACAGCGCGAGAAGCGGATAGAAGCGGTACGGAATGGTCTCGATGAACACCGTGAATGGGTTCGCGGCCAGGAGCGCCTCGGCCATGGCGGGGTTCTGCTCGGCCGCGATGCGAAGCCCATCGGCGATGAGGCTGATCTCGTACCCGACCCAGGTCGACAGTGGGACGATGGCCGCGAGTGGGGCGGCCGTAGAGTCGACGAGGTAGGCGAGCTTCTCGCGCGAGATCTTCAGGCGGTCCGTGATGGAACGCATCGTATTGCCGACGATGAGCGTATTGGCGTAGTCGTCGAAGAAGATCGCCATGCCGGCGAGCCAGGTGGCGATCTTGCCACGCTTGCGGGTGCTGGCGAACGGGGTCGCGGCCTCCACGATGCCCAGCGTGCCGCCGTTCCTGGAGATGATGCCGACCATGCCCCCGAGCAACAGGGAGAACACCACGATTTGGGGGTGGCCCCCGTCGAGGTCGCCGAGCGTCGGCACCACGAACGTGTCGATGACGCGCCAGAGCGCGGCCAGCGGGTTGAAGCCCGCGATCGCCAACGCTCCGAGCCACACCCCCACGAAAAGCGCGGCGACGGCCTCGCGCAGCAGGAGCGCGAGCCCGATGGCGATGAGCGGGGGGAGGAGCGAGAACCACGCGGCCGTGTAGGTGGGGTCGAGCTCGAGGCTCGCGGCCCCGATGGAAACCGTGACCGGCAGCTCGTTCCGGCCTCCGACCACGAGCCCTTCGATGGCGGTCTCGCCCGAAGCGACCCCCTCCGCCAGGACAGCGCCGGTACGGTTCCGCACGACGTAGGGTGCTTCTTCCTCGGCCGCGATCGTGACCGTGAAGGGAACCCCACCGAGCACCACGGCGGGTGCATCGGTGAGGGTCTGTGCCGAGACGCCGACTGGCGCGAGCGTGCCGAGGAGGGACGCCGTCACGAGGGTGAGGAGCGAGCACAGCCGGAGCAAGCGCATGGACAGGGGGTGGTCGCGGGGAGCGAAGGTGCGAAGACCGCGCAATCATGGGGTGGGGCTCGGCCCCGTGACAACCCCGCCCCCCGTTCCCGGACCGACCCCGTCGCCTTCAGGACGGCCCGATCCGTCCTCGCCGCGCGACACGTCGTTGACCGGGCGGCACCGAACCCCGAACTTTCCGCCGCTTCGCACGCACCCCCGGACCGTGTCCATGCCCGACGAAAAGCGCATCCACCTGATGGCCGAGGCCGACGTACGCCGAGCGATCGCGCGTATGGCTCGAGAGATCGTGGAGCGCAACGGTGGGACCGATGACCTGGTCCTCATGGGCATCCACCGTCGCGGCACCGACATCGCCTCCTGGATCCAGGCCGAGATCGAGGCCGCCGAGGGGGTCACAGTGCCGTCGGGCTCCATCGACATCACCCTCTACCGCGACGATCTGGCCGAGATCGGCCCCCGCCCGGTCGTGGGCGGCTCCGAGCTACCTCCGGACGGGATCGACGACCGGACGGTCGTGATCGTCGACGACGTGTCGTACACGGGCCGCACCGGCCGTGCGGCGCTGAACGAGCTGAACGACTGGGGCCGGCCGCGCCGCGTGCTGCTGTGCGTGCTCGTCGATCGCGGCGGGCGCGAGTTGCCCATCCAGCCGGACATCGTCGGTCGCGCGTTCCAGGTCCTGCCCCATCAGCGGGTCGAGGTGCTGGTTCCCGACATCGACGGCCGCACGGGCGTGGAATTGGTCGATCCGGCGAAGGGTGCACGGTGACCAGCCCCGCCGTCTCCCTCGGCAAGGACCTGATCGGGCTCGAAACGCTGTCCAGGGAAGACATCGTCGGCATCCTCGACACGGCGGAGCCGTTCAAGGAGATCTCCGAGCGGCGCATCAAGAAGGTCCCGGTCCTTCGTGGCAAGACGATCGTCAACCTTTTCTTCGAGGCCTCGACCCGCACCCGCATCTCCTTCGAGTTCGCGGAGAAGCGGCTGAGCGCCGACACGGTGAACATATCCGAGACGGGCTCGTCGGTCTCCAAAGGCGAGACGCTCGTCGACACGGCACGCAACCTCGAAGCGATGCGCATCGACATGGTCGTCATGCGCCACGCCTCGTCGGGAGCGGCTCGCTTCCTGGCCGAGCGTATTCCCTCGAACGTCATCAACGCGGGCGACGGGCGGCACGAGCACCCGACTCAGGCGCTGCTCGATCTCCTCACGATCCGGGACCATCTCGGCCGGATTGACGGCCTCAAGGTCTGCATCGTGGGCGACATTCTGCACTCGAGGGTGGCCCGCTCGAACATCTACGGACTCCAGAAGCTCGGGGCGGAGGTCGCGGTCTGCGGCCCCCCCACGTTGCTGCCGCGGGCGCCCGCCGAGCTCGGAGTGGAGGTGTTCAACCGCATCGAGGAGGCCATCGAGTGGGCGGACGTGCTGAACGTGCTTCGGCTGCAGCTCGAGCGCATGCACGGCGGGTACGTGCCGAGCCTGCGTGAGTACAACCGGATCTGGGGCGTGTCGAGCGCTCGCCTGGACGCCGCGAAGCGGGACATCCTCGTGCTCCATCCGGGGCCGATGAACAGAGGCGTCGAAATCGACTCGGACGTGGCCGACGGCCCGAGGTCCGTGATCCTCAATCAGGTCACCAACGGTGTGGCCGTGCGCATGGCGGTGCTCTATCTGCTGGCGGGCGGCCGGCCGGAGAAGGCAGAGGCGGCCAAGCAGGGAGCTGAAGCATGAGTGGGAAGACGTTACTCAAGGGCGGCCGTGTGGTCGATCCGAGTCAGAAGATCGACACGGTGCTCGACGTCCTCCTCGCGGACGGACTCGTGGCGGCGGTCGGCGAGGGCGCCGAGGCTTCCGAGGACACCGCGGTGGTGGACTGCTCCGGCCTCGTCGTGACGCCGGGGCTCATCGATGTGCACGTGCACCTCCGGGAGCCGGGCGAGGAGCACAAGGAGACGATCGCCACCGGTGCGGCCGCGGCCGCCGCGGGCGGCTTCACGGCCGTGTGCGCGATGCCGAACACCGACCCGCCCATCGACGATCCGGCCGCGGTCGGCTTCGTGCTGGCGGAAGGTCGCCGGGCCGGAAAGGCCCGCGTGTACCCCGTGGGGTGCATCTCGGTGGGGCGGGCCGGCGAGCGCCTGGCCCTGGTCGGTGAGATGGTCCAGGCAGGTGCGGTCGCGATCACCGACGACGGGAGTCCCGTGATGGATTCGGGGCTCATGCGCCTCGCGCTCGAGTATGCACAGGCGTTCGGGATCCCGGTCGCGGACCATCCGGAGGACGTCGGGCTCTCGCGGGACGGGCACATGAACGAGGGGATCGTGTCGACGCGTCTCGGGCTCGGCGGCAAGCCGAACGCGTCCGAAGACATCCACATCGTGCGAGACCTGCTCCTGGCCGAGCTCACGGGCGGGCACATCCACCTTCAACACGTTTCGACGCGTTTCGGGGTGGAATCGATCCGGCAGGCGAAGGCTCGCGGGGTCCGGGTGACGGCCGAGGCCACGCCGCACCATCTCGTATTGACGCACCAAGCGGTGGAAGGGTACCGGACCGAGGCCAAGATGAACCCGCCGCTCCGGACCGAGGAGGATGTCGCCGCGGTGCGGGCCGGCCTGGCCGACGGCACGCTCGACACGCTCGCCACCGACCATGCCCCGCACCACTACGACGAGAAGGAGGCCGCGTTCGCCGACGCGCCGAACGGAATCGTCGGGCTGGAAACCTCGCTGGGCATCGTCCTGACGCGCGTGGTGGCGGAGGGGCTCATCGATCTGGTGACCATGGTCGAGCGCATGAGTTGTGCGCCCGCACGGGCGTTCGGTCTCCCGGGCGGGACGCTGCAGCCGGGCACGCCGGCGGATGTCAGCGTGTTCGACCTGGAGGCGAAATGGACGGTCGATCCGACCGCCTTCGTGTCGAAGAGCCGGAATACGCCGTTCGCCGGCTGGGAGCTCACGGGCCGACCGGTCCGGACCATCGTGGGCGGTCGCACCGTCTGGTCGCTCTGACCTACGGACACGCGAAAGACCCGGGCGACCGCCAGGCGGCCCGGGTCTTTCGATCGTCTGGATTGTGCGACCGCCGGGGGGCGGCCGGTGGTTCGGTCTAGGAACCCAGCGTGTTCACGTGCCGGGCGAGACCACTCTTGATCCGCGCCACCCGATTCGGGTGGAACAGCCGCCGCGTCGCGGCGCGGTCGAGCAGCGCCACCGCGTCGGTGAGGTGCGTCGTGCCTTCCTCCGGGGAGGTGGCTTGACGGACCCGCTTGATGGCGGTGCGAATGCGCGCACGCTCCGCACGATTCTTCGTGCGGGCCTGGGCGCTGAGATTCATGCGCTTCTTCGCGCTCTTGATGTTCGGCATGGGTCGCTCGTGGAGCGGTTTTTCGACAACTTGTGAGCCACCAAAGCTAGATCCGACCGGCAATGCGATCAACCGCCTGCCGAGAGTTCATTGACGGAGCATCCTGAAAACGCATGGAAGCACTGGTCCTCATCGTCGTTTTGCTCTTCTCGATCGTCGTGCACGAAGTCGCGCACGCCTGGCAGGCACGCCGAGAGGGAGACCATCTGGCGGAGAGCCTGGGGCGCATCACGCTGAACCCGCTCCCCCACATCGATCCGTTCGGCTCGGTGCTGGTGCCGCTGCTGCTGCACTTCTCGGGGACCGGAATCCTGTTCGGGTGGGCGAAGCCCGTGCCCGTCGACCCATCGCAATACCGCAGTCCGATGTGGGGCGACATCCGGGTGTCGTTGGCCGGGATCGTGTCGAACTTCGGGCTCGCGATCCTCTCCACTCTGGGCGTGATCGTCCTGCTGCGCATCGAGAGGATGATCGGGACCTTCGGGACGGCCGGGAACCTGGCGATCCTCGCCATGCAGTACGGGATCCTGATCAATCTGCTGCTCGCGATCTTCAACCTCGTCCCGCTCCCGCCCCTCGACGGCTCGCACGTCATGTTCCACGCCCTTCCGGAGTCCGTCCGCTATAAGTACCGGGAGATGGGACGCTACGGCCTCCTCATCCTGATCGGTCTCCTGTTCCTCGTGCCCGACCTGTTCGGGGTCGTGCTCTGGCCGGTCTTCTACTTCCAGGAGCTGGCCAACAGCTTCATCCGCCTGTGGATCTGACCGTCAGCGGCGCCGCGCCGGAGCGCACGGGGACCTTCTTGGTCGAGATCGAGCGATTCCAGGGCCCGCTGGACCTGCTGCTGCATCTCATCCGGACGCAGGACATCGACGTGCTCGACATCCCCATCGCCCGGATCACGGACCAGTTCCTGAAGGCGATCCAGGGGCTGGCCGCCCATGACCTGGACGGGGCGGGGGAGTTTCTGGAGATGGCCGCGACGCTGGTGCGGATCAAGGCGCAGATGCTCCTTCCGAGGCCCTCCGACGACGACGACGAGGATCCCCGCGCGGAGCTGGTGCGGCGGTTGCTCGAGTACGAGCAGATCCGTGAGGTGACGCATCGTCTCCGCGTGTCCGAGGCCGAGCGGGGCCGTAGGTTCGGAAAGGGGTATGTGCCGGTCCGTCCGAAGAGGCCGGCGGTCGAGGCTCCGCTCGAGACGACCTGGGACGAAGTGTACGAGGCCGCGCTCGGCGTCGAATTGCCGATTCCACGCGATCGAAGGCATCGGGTCACGGCGCGCACGGTATCCATGGAAGAGAAGGCCGTGCTCATTCTCGATGCCCTGAAGGGCACGACGCGCGTGGAGTTCACGCGCTTGCTGGAGGGCTTCGCGGAGCGCATGCACGGCGTGATGACGCTTCTGGCCGGACTCGAGCTCACGCGGCGGCGCCTCCTCCTGCTGAGACAGACCCGTCCGTTCGCGGACCTCTGGATCTATCGGCGAGAAGACGAGGAGGAGGGCGACGCGGCCACCGGCGGGGGCGATCCCTTCGGCGACGGTCTGACGGAAGCCGCCGAGGCCAGCAGTCTGTCCGAAGACCCCGACATGCCGATCCCTGAACCCGATGAAGGAGCCCAGGCTTGAATCCGCAGCAGATCGTGGAAGCCGTGCTGTTCGCGTCCGATGCGCCGCTCACCGCCGACGAAATCGCGCGGGCCGACGAGACGTTGGACGAAGACGAGGTGGAGGCCGCGCTCCAGTCGTTGCGCGCCGAGTACGACGACGCCCACAGGGCCTTCGAGGTGGTGGAGCTCGCCGAGGGCTACCAGATCCTGACCCGGTCGGAGTTCGCGAGCTACCTCGAGCGCTTCGACAACGTGCCGCGGCCCTCGAAGCTTTCGGGTCCTGCGCTCGAGACGCTCGCCATCATCGCCTACCGGCAGCCGCTCGGAAGGCTCGAAGTCGAGTACATCCGTGGCGTCGGTGCCTCGGGCGTCATCCGGACGCTCCAGGAGCGGCGGCTGATCGACGTGGTGGCTCGAGGAGAAGGGCTCGGGCGCCCGCTGCTGTACGGCACCACACAGCACTTTCTCGAGCATTTCGGATTCCGGACGCTCGAGGACCTGCCGCGGCCTGAAGAGCTGCCGATCGTGCTGCGAGACCGGATGCCGCTCGGGTTGGACGCCGGAGAGGACGCCGAGGACGGGAGGGACCCGCAGGACGAGGCCGACGAGGACGACCGGCCCCCCGCGCCCGATGTCGAGGGTGCCCCGGAGTCGGGAGAGGAGCGTCCGTGAGCGACGGCGTGAGGATCCAGAAGTACCTGTCGCAGGCGGGGAAGGCGTCGCGCCGCGAGGCCGAGCGTCTCATGCAGGAGGGCCGGGTCCGTGTGAACGGGGAGATCGTCATCGAGCTGGGGACGCGCATCGATCCCGAGCGGGACCGGGTCGAGCTGAACGGCGAGCTCGTCACGCCCGAGCCCACCCGGTGGGTCGTCTTCCACAAGCCACCGGGCATCCTGACCACTCGAGGTGACCCGCACGGCGGGAAAACGGTCTACGACGTGCTCCCCGAAGAGCTTTCGGGGCTCGCTTACGTGGGCCGGCTGGACCGCGACGCGGAAGGGCTCCTGCTCATGACCAACGACGGAGATCTCGCCAACCGCATCCAGCATCCCAGCGGTGAGGTCGAGCGCGAGTATTGGGTGGAGGCGTCCGGCGTGGTCGATCAGGCCGCCGCCCGCACGCTCACGACGGGCGTCGAGCTCGAGGACGGGGTGGCTCGCGCCGTGCGGGTGCGCGTGCTGAAGGCGGGGCCCATCGTCTCGCAGCTCACCCTCGTGCTCGCCGAGGGGCGCAAGCGGGAGGTCCGCAGGATGATGAGCGGGGTGGGCCACGCGGTGCTCAGGCTGCGGCGGCTGCGCTACGGACCGGTCGAGCTCGGCGACCTGGAGCGCGGAGCGTGGCGGCCTCTGACCGGCCAGGAGCTCGCGGGGCTGCGGAAGGTGGGCCGAGGGAAGCGCTGATCCCCGGGAGGGGCGACCGCTCGGAAGTGCTGACCGTTCGGGGGTCAGTGGTACGAGCGTCGTGACTTCCACGTCTCGCGGTGGAACAGCACGAGCACGGTATAGATCTCCAGCCGCCCGACGAGCATCAGGAACGACAGGATGGCCAGGGCGGGATCGGACATCCAGCCGTAGTTCTCGGTCGCGCCCACGTTCCCGAAGCCAGGCCCGACGTTCCCCACCGTCGCGATGCTCGCCCCGATGGCCGTGAGGGGATCCATGCCCATGAATCCCATGACCACGGCTCCGGCCAGGCAGAGGAGCAGGTAGAGGATCACGAACCCGATCAGGTGCCAGAGCACGTCCTCCTTCACGGGTTTGGACCCAATGCGTGCCACCAGCACCGCCCTGGGGTGGAGATTCTTCCGGATCTCGTTCAGCGTGTGCTTCAAGAGGAGTAGCACCCGCACCGCCTTGATGCCCCCGCCGGTAGAGCCGGCCATGCCGCCCACGAAGAACAGGGCGAACAACGTCATCTGGGCCCCTGGCACCCAGAGCTCGTAATCGGAGCTGATGAAGCCGGTGGTCGTGATGATGGAAACGCTCTGGAAGAGCGCGTCTCGCACGGCGGGCTCGAGCGCCTCGTGCGTCCCCGCGGCCAGGTTGAGGCCGGCCATGACGACCGCGGCCGCGAGCAAAACGAACGTGAAGAAGCGCCACTCCTGATCGCGCCAGTACAACGGCCGGCCCACGGCCGCCCGGAAGTGGAGGGCGAAATTCACGCCGGCCAGGTACATGAACCCGATCGTCACCCAGTGGATGTAGGGCGACTCGAACGCGGCGAGCGACGCGTTCTTGGTGCTGAATCCGCCCGTGGCCAGGGTGGCGAAGCTGTGGTTCACGGCGTCGAACCACGTCATGCCGCCCCCCACGTAGAGCAGGGTCTGCGCAGCGGTCAGCCCCACGTAGACCAACCACAAAAGCTTGGCGGTCTGCGTGATGCGCGGCCGGAGCCGCTCCGGCGTGAGGCCCGGCACCTCGGCCTGGAACAGCTGCATGCCGCCGACACCCAGGTAGGGGAGCACCGCGATCACGAGCACGATGATCCCCATGCCGCCCAACCAATGCGTGAGCGAGCGCCAGAAGAGGATGCCGTGGGGCAGTGCCTCGATGTCCGTGAATACGGTCGCGCCGGTCGTGGTGAAGCCGGACATGGCCTCGAACAGCGCGGCGACGGGCGAGTCCAGGCTGCCGGTCAGCAGGTAGGGTAGGGCCCCGGCCACGGCGGTCGTGGCCCACGCCAGCGTGACGATCGCGAAGCTCTCGCGGGTGGTGACGT
>JBBDSN010000081.1:0-1233 GCA_040904885.1 Gemmatimonadota bacterium
AGACGGCTGACTACGTCTTCCATGAGCTGACACGCAGCATCTGTCCGGACTGCCGTCGCACGGTCGACGCTCAAATCCTCCTGCGAGACAACAAGGTCTTCATGAGGAAGCGGTGTCCCGAGCACGGCGCTTTCGAGGCACTCGTCTACGGGGACGCCGAGGCTTATGTCCGCAATAGCCGCTTCAACAAGCCCGGCGAGATTCCGCTCGAGTTCGCGACCGAGGTCGTCGAGGGTTGCCCACACGACTGTGGCCTCTGTCCCGACCACCAGCAGCACGCCTGCGTCGGCATCATCGAGGTCAACAGCGGCTGCAACATGGACTGCCCGCTCTGCTTCGCGAATGCCGCACCCGGCTTCAGTCTGACACTCGACGAGGTCGACACGATCCTCGATCGCTTCGTGGCCGCCGAGGGCAAGCCGGACGTGGTCCAGTTCTCCGGCGGCGAGCCGACGATCCACCCCGACATCATCCCGATGATCCGCGCTGCACAGGCCCGCGACATCCCACTCGTCATGATCAATACCAACGGACGGCGCATCGCGTACGACGACGCGTTCCTCGCCGAGCTCGCCGAGGTGCGCCCCTCGATCTACCTCCAGTTCGACGGCTTCGAGGACGAGACCTACCGCGTGATCCGCGGCGAGCCGGGCCTGTTCGCCGAGAAGTTGAGGGCGCTCGACCGGCTCGCCGAGATCGACCTGCACGTGGTGCTCGTGCCCGCCGTTGAGCGAGGCGTGAACGACCACGAGGTCGGGCGCATCGTGCAGTTCGCCATCGAGCATCCGGCGGTCCGTGGCATCAACTTCCAGCCGGCGTTCCACGCGGGGCGGCACATGGAGCACGACCCGCTCGAGCGGGTGACGATCCCGGACGTCCTCGGCTGGATCGAGGAGCAGACCGGCGAGCAGTTCCTCCGCTCAGACTTCGTGCCGATCCCGTGCTGCTTCCCGACCTGCAACGCGGTCACGTATGCGTTCATCGACGAGGAGGATGGGAAGGTCACGCCGCTCTCCCGCCTCATCGACGTCGAGGAGCACCTGGACTACATCACCAACCGAGCCGTGCCGGACGTGAGCGCCGAACTGCGAGGCGCGCTCGAGGGCCTGTGGTCCACAGCGGCACTGCCCGGCTCGGATCGGTCGGACAGTGATCTGCTGCTCTCGTGCGCGGTGTGCGACCTCCCGTCGCTGGCGGTCGGAGACCTCTCCCGGCACTTCATCATGATCATGC
>JBBDSN010000082.1:0-1232 GCA_040904885.1 Gemmatimonadota bacterium
CCGGTGAGCGGGTTCTCCCAGCGCAGGTTGGGGAACCGGGAAAAGTCGCCGTCGGTCGAGCAGAGGATCAGCCCGTACTCCATGGCCAACGCCGCCAGATGGGCGTCGGGGACGAGGTTGGGGCGACCCGCCGTCGCTGGGAGGATCGAGGCGAGGATGTGCCGGTGCCGGTCCGTGGGCTCCGGCGTCCAGGTGACCGGGAGATCGAGCCAATCTTCGACCTGCGCCCACGCACGAGCGATGGGGAGGGGCTCTCGGAACACACGGGGATTCGTGACCAACCGGACGAAGGCGAGAAGACTCGCCCACGGCAGGGCGACCCCGACCCGTCCGTTCAGCCGTCCATCGAGCCACCGGCGGGCGGCATCGTGTTGGGGGAAGTCCGCGACTCTCGCGTACACCAACAGGTTGGCGTCCACCAGGATCACTTGAAGGCCTCTCCCTCGGCGGCTGCCATGGCTTCCGTGACATCGTCCAGCGAGCCGATCGTACACCCTCCGAGGGACCCGGACGGCGTGCGGTAAGGTGCCGCGTCCCTGGGTGGCGGCTCGTCGAGGGCCTGGAGGCCGAGTCGCAACGCCTGGTTCACGAGGTCTTTCAGGGCACGGCCGCTTTCCGCTCGCAGCTGCTCGAGCTGGGAGGCCACATCGTCGTCGAGGGTCAGGGTGGTACGCATACATCAAAACATCATATGGATGATGTCGTGATGCAAGGGCGCGAGCCCCACCCGCTCGAGAGACGGATGGGGCTCGGATGCGCCCTCTTGGACGACCGCGGCGGTGTCCGCACCGCATGCGCGGTCGGGAACTTCAGTTCTGGCGCCTCGAGATCCCCACGTAGATGCGGTTCTCCGACGCCGCGTGGTTCCAGATCACGTCCTGCCGCCCGTTCCCGTTGACGTCCGCGAGGTACACGGTGAACTGATCCCAGTCGGTCGAGACCGGGTGGAGCTGGTTGGCGGGGGAGAAGTCCATGCCGCCATTCGATCGGCCCAGGCTCCCGTAGAGCCGGTTCACCGCGCCCTGGGTGTTCCAGAGCAGGTCGGCGCGGCCGTCCCCGTTGAGGTCCCCGGCCCGTACGCTGAGGGGCACTCCGTTCTGCAGGTTCCCGTCCACGCGGGCGAGGAACGAGATGCCGGTGCCCGTTGAGCGACCCACGACCACGCCGTTGGTCCCGGCGGTCGTGGTGTCGGCCCAGATCAGGTCGGTCCGGCCGTCCCCGTCGACGTCGCC
>JBBDSN010000083.1:0-7293 GCA_040904885.1 Gemmatimonadota bacterium
TCCAGATTCGTGACCGGGGGGCTCGTCGGACGCACGAGACGGATGGCCTCACGGTCGGACGCGATGTGACAGCTGTTGCAGCCCTGGGTGAGCTGATCGAACGCGACCACGAAGCCGTCGTGCTCGCCGGTGTCCACGGCGGCCGCCAGAGCGCCCAGAGCCGGCGCCAAGGTCTCTCCGAGGAGCTGCGCCACGGGGATCTCGTCGTAGACCGGGTGGAGCGCCTCGATGTCCTCGATCAGCTCTTCGAGCTCATGGAGCTGGTAGTCGGCGAGGGGCCAGTTTTCGGCATTTCCGGCGAACCAGAGCGTCGCGTGACGCTCGCCCACCTCACCCATGAGCGTGTGGAGGCCGGGCGTGAACCGGGCCTCGAGCTCGGCGAGCCGCGCCTCGATCACGGCGGCGTCCACACGATCTCCCGCGGGCTCCACACATGCCGTGAGGAGAAGAAGGAAGAGAGGTAGGGTCCAGGACCTCGGCTCGAACATCGAATTCTCCTGTCCGGTGATGGGGCGCAATGCGGGGACGGCCCGGAACGCTACAAAGGCTCCCGAGGAACAGAAAGCGGCGGGGACGGACGCGAGCCCCCCTCCGGCAGGTGACCGCCGCGAATGACCTGGGTATCGGCTACCGGCTGCCGGTCCCGCTCGCCATGCCCATCCCGGTCACGTTACGCCCGAGATCGAGCACAGTGAGAACCTCGAACGTGCGCGCGTTGAGCACGGTCACGTTCCCCGTGCCCTCGGGCGCGCCGTGCTGGGCGTGGTCCCCGTGCTCGGCCATACCGGCCATGTGATCGTCCTTGTTGTTGCTCGAGACGAACGCCCGCGCGCCGTCCGGCGTGAAGAGTATCTGGTGCGGCTGCAGGAAGCTCTCGGCATCGATCCGGCGCTCCACGGTCCAGTCCGAAGTGCGGACCACCACGACCTCGTTCGCCCCCTTCACCGGAACCCACACCGAAGACCCGTCGGGCGTGAACGCCGGGTCGAACACCATCGGACCGAGCTCGAGCGATGCGACCTGGCGGGGGCGGGCGGCGTCCGTGAGGTCGAACACCAGCAGGCGTCCCGAGAGCTCGGTGGCGGCGACCAGCCACCGGCCGTCATCCGACATCGCGAACTGGACGAGCGCGTGCGGCGGACCGTCGAGGTCGGTGAGCGTCACGTCTTCGGACTCGAGCTCGATTGCGGCGATCTGATTGACGCCGAGGCTCCCGGTGTAGGCCCAGCGGCCGTCGGGGCTGACGACCATGGGATGGGGACGTGGCAGGAAGACGTCGATCTCGTCTCCCTCCATGGTCCGGGTATCGACCCAGCCGACGCGCGTCGGCGGATTCACCGCGCTCATCGAGCGACTGGCCAGAAGGACACCGGAGGTCGGCTCGTAACTCAGCATGCCGGGCGTGGACATCTCGAACGTGCCCTGGAGCTCACCTTCCCGGTCGAAGCGCGCGACCTGGTTCTCGCCGATGAGCGACACGTACCAAGCTTCGCCGTCAGGCTCGACCGCGACGTGATGCGGCTTCGCGGTGGAAGAGAATCCGAGCGTCGTCAAATCGATGCTGCGCACGACCTCGAGCCGGTTCGTATCGATGACGGCGATGCGGGCCTCGTCCTGCACACATGCATAGAGGTAGGTCGGTGCGGCCGGCCCCGATGCCTGCGCTCCGGTATTCGCCGCGGGAGCTCCGCACGCCATGAGCGGAATCAACGCGCCGATCCGAAGGACGGATCGAGATCTACCGAACACGGACTGCACGAGACCAGACATCGCTTTCCTTCCGAGTCAAAAAGTCCAAGGAGCCTACGCGCTCGCTCCCGCCTGGGGCGAGCCGTCCGCGTCGACCTGTTCCCGAATCTGCCGCTTGAGGCGGGTCAGGATGGCGTTCATACCCCTGAGCCGCATCGGAGATACCACCTCGCCGAGACCCATCTCGGCGTAGAAGTCGGACGGGACTTCCAACACGTCGCGCCAATCCGCGCCCTCGAGACCTTCCCTCAGGATCCCGGCGAAACCCCGCACGGTAGGGGCCTCCGGGGGGGCATCGAAGAACACGTGCACGATGCCGTCCGGATCGACGCGGGATGCCAGAAAGAACGGAGTCTGACACTCGTGGACCTGCTCGAGCGCCGAGCGGTCGTTCGCGAACTCGGGCGGAAGCTCAGGAACCTTCTTCGAGAACTGGAGGAGCGCCTGGACCCGCAGGTCCTTCGGCGCACGTCGAAATCGGTCCACGATCTTGGCAAGCTTCGGCGGAGTGCTCATGCCGAGAGCTACCGCGCGGACGGGCTCGGGTTCCGTTGGCGCCCACCCGACGGACCCGGCCGGTCCGCGGCGCGGTGAACCCAGGGTGCTTGCGGGGGTTACGTTCATATCTGGACCTCAGCTGAAAGGGGCGGCCCCCCGGTGAGGTTCGACGACGATACAGATCTGCCCACCTGGAGGACCCATGTCAGCCCCACGCGACACCGATCCGCGATTCGAGAAATACGCGCACCCCGACAAGCTCGTCTCCACCAAATGGCTCGCCGAGCACCTCGACGACCCGGACGTGGTCGTCGTCGAGTCGGACGAAGACGTGCTCCTGTACGATACCGGACACATTCCCGGCGCGATCAAGATCGACTGGCACATGGATCTGAACGATCCGGTCACGCGTGACTACCTGGACGCCAAGGAGTTCGCCAAGCTCATGGCATCCAAGGGGATCAGCCGCGACACGACCGTGGTGTTCTACGGCGACAACTTCAACTGGTGGGCGGCCTACGCCCTTTGGGTCTTCACGCTCTTCGGCCACCCCGACGTACGCCTGGTCGACGGCGGTCGGAACAAGTGGATCGAGGAAGGACGGCCCCTCACCAACGACGTGCCGGACCGTCCCCGCACCGAATACCCTGTGGTCGAGCGCAACGACGCGGCCATCCGCGCGTTCCGGGACGAGGTCATGGATCACGTGAATGCAGGTGGCAAGCTGGTCGACGTACGCTCGCCCCAGGAGTACAGCGGCGAGCTTCTCCACATGCCGGACTACCCGCAGGAAGGCTCGCTGCGCGGCGGGCACATTCCCGGCGCGGCGAGCGTTCCCTGGAAGCGGGCCGCGAACGCGGACGGCACGTTCAAGGACGTCGAAGAGCTGAAGGAGATCTACGAGAAGGAGCAGGGGCTCTCACCGGACAGCGAGGTCGTCGCGTATTGCCGGATCGGCGAGCGGTCGAGCCATACATGGTTCGTGCTCCAGCACCTGCTCGGCTATCCCAACGTGCGGAACTACGACGGCTCGTGGACCGAGTGGGGCAACCTCGTCAGGGCACCGATCGAGCGCTGAGGCTTCAAGCGACACCTCCGTCGCTTGCCGGTACGTGCTTCCGGATCGTCGACAGCGCCATGTTGAAGTGCCGCAGGCCGGCCTTCACATCGTGGACCACGAACATCGCACCATGCTGATCGTAGCCCTCGGGGTTCACGCCGGAGTAGCTCATCAGCGTATGCGCGAAATCGGCCGTCATGCGGTCCTCGGATTCGGCCCCTGCGGCCGGACTACGGAACAGCGCGTCGATAGGGAGATTCAGCGGAGATCCCCTGTGCAGGGCGATCAGCACCTTCGCGACGAGGGCGTTGTGGGGGAAGTTGAAGTGCAGATGGAGGGGTGAGTACCGGTCGGCACGGGGCCGGTGACGTTCGAAGTCCGAAAGCAGCATGTCGCGATGGCGCGCGAAGAGATCCCTGAACTCTTCGACGGCGTCGGCGTAGCCACGCAGCGCGGACGGCGTACGCTCGAAGAACGCCCATGGGTCGGGCGTCAGTCCATTGATGAGGCCTTCCACCACCGGATCGCGCTCCGACTCGGCGGCGCCCCTCTCCAGCATCCGATCGTACGCACGGAGAAGCTCCAGAACGGCTGTGAGAAGCCACGGATAGTCCCCCACGTTGTCATCCCGCATCCGCCCAATGTCCCGGCGGTACATGACCCCGAATCCCCACCGGAGGTGTCCCGCGAGCACGGCGGTTCCGAGCCTCGCGAAACGCACGCGGCGCTCCTCCGAGTCGAGTGCCCACACCTTCTCGACGAGACGGTCGTACGCGGCTTCCTCGGGATGGAACTGCGAGATGCCCAGAATGAGGAGCGTCTCGGCGTGCTCCACGAAGTTGTGGCCGCTCCCGTCCGGACCCTGCATCCGCTCGATGAGCGCATCGACCCGGTCCAGATAAGCGCTCGGGTCGTCGACGTCCCACGCTCGCATCGTGCAGAGGATCAGGAGATGGAAGAAGTAGTAGTCGAGCAGGATCTGAAGCACCTCGCGATCCGTGCCTTCCACCATCCCGATGTCAGCAAAGTAGTCGAGCAGGATGACAGGGGTGTTCTCGCGGCTGAATTCCAGGTCCCGGAAATTCCAGCTGTGCAGCACCCGAAAACCTTCGCTGCGGGTGCGCCGGTCGAGCCGGTCCACGATGTCCTTGAGCTCGTAACGGGCCGAAGTCGTCTCGAACGTGTGATTCTGCATCGCGGTGCGCAGGTGCTTCAGCGCGCGGCCCATGCTTCCCTTCGCGAGGGTCTCCTCCACGAACTCGCCGCGAAAGGCGCCCGATAGCATCGTCTCGATCAGGTCGGCGGCTGTCTCGCAGAGGGTTTCGGTCTTCTCGGGCATATGGCTTCTTCTTGAGGTGCGCCTTAGGAGTCCCGGGCTCGCGCCGACCCTGGGAGTGGAGCAAGATGGCGATCCATCGGGAGATCGCGAAAGCTCTGGCGTGCGCTCGCCGCCCACCCCTTCACCACCAGGACATGGCCGGGAAGAGCGCCGTCTCACGGTGCGCCATGCGGTCCATGAAGAGGTGCGTGTAGGCCCGGATCTCCTGCCCGGAGGAGTACACCTCGACCAGATACAGATCGTAGGGTTGGAAGCTCGCGAGGTGGTCGAGGCCACCCATGATCGGCACTTCGTCGATGTAGACCCTCGGCGCCACGAGCCGTCCGCGTCGCTGCACGCACTGCGAGGCGAACGCGCGCAAACCGCAAGGCTGCATGTACAAGGAGGCTTCGAACCGCAGGAACTCGAGGAAGTCGCGGGACGTGCTCTGCACCAGCCGCTCCTGCTCGAACGCACGCACCGAGGTCGCCGTCGCGTTCCGGCGCGATGTCAAGCGCTGATCCATGGTCTGCAGTCGCTCCGTCACGACCTCGAGGCCGTCCACGAGCACCGCTTTCGGAGGGAGTGGAATCTCGACCTGGAGCGCTCCGCCGTTGGGCAGGACCGCGTCCATCCCCCGCATCTCGTACCCGTACCGCCGGGCCACGAGCGACACGGGTCCACCTTCCATCGATCCGAGATCGAACGCGCCGAGAGAATCCGTCAGGACGGCCCGGCGCTCGTCGTCGATGACCACGAGGGCCCCGGAAATGGGTTCGCCCGTTACAGCGTCCACCACGACACCGGCCAGCACGCCTTCGTCAGGGCGGTCCTGGGCGACGGCTGGAAGGCAACTCACCGCGAGCGTGAGCACGGCGACGGCCAGTTCCCCGGAGGTGGTTTCGAGGGCCCGTGACAGGAACCGACTCTCTCGACAACCCATGGCGCAACCTCCGGTTCGAACGAACTGTGCGTTCATGATACAAGCCCTGGGCGGCGGAGTTTCACCCCCCGATCCGCTCCCCCGAGAGGGCGGGCGTGTGGGCTGGATCGCGACGCACACGGGTCAACTGCTCGAACGCATACCCCAGCGCGAGCAGCCTGGGCTCGCTGAATGCGGGTCCGAAGAACGAGATGCCCACGGGAAGCCGGTCGCTCGTGAAGCCCGCCGGGACAATCAGGTCGGGAAATCCGGTGAGGTTCGCGATGTTCGTCGCCGACGGCCCCCCGCCGTCACCCCCTCCCGCCACCAGCGACGGCCGCGTGGTCGACGTCGGATAGACGATGGCGTCCAGATCGTGATCGGCGAACAGGCCCTCCACAATCCCACGGACGAGCGGAAGCCCGTGGTCGCGCATGGTCACGTACGAGACGTCCTCGAGCGTGCCGCTCGCCTCTTCGTCCTCCAGCAGCGTCCAGCGGGTCGGATTCGGGCCGCCCCCGTCGGGCGTGAGCGAGGTGAGTTCGCGCGCCCGCTCGACCATCTCGGCCAACGTCTTGGGGTACTCGGGACCGAGCGTCGCCAGGTAGTCGGGGATCTGGGCGCGAAAGTCCGGCCAACGGATGGTCGTATACCAGTCGCCCTTCACGTCGAGGAGCCACTGCGGGTACCGGACGTCGACGACGGTCGCACCGGCGTCACGTAGGGTCAGGATCGCCGACTCGACGATCCAGTCGACCTCGGCGTCGTAGCCGAGGAAGTCGCGCGCGATCCCGATCCGCGCCCCGGCGAGCGCTCCCGCATCGAGGAACTCGGTGTAATCGTCCGCCCGGCGTTCATCCGCAGGGGCCGTGGCTCCGTCCGCGGGATCGCTTCCCGCGATGACGGTCAGCATCGCCGCCACGTCGTACACGTGCCGTGCCATGGGTCCCGCGATGTCGAAGGTGAGCGAGAGCGGAATGATGCCGTCGCGGCTCACCAGCCCCTGCGTCGGCTTGAGGCCGACGATCCCGTTCGAGGTCGAGGGTCCCCGAACCGAGCCGCCGGTATCCGTGCCGATCCCGAGCTCCGCATACCAGGCTGCGATCGAGGCGCCCGCGCCACCCGAAGACCCGGAAGGCGTGCGATCGAGCGCATGGGGGTTCCGAATGTAGCCCGCCAGGGAGCTCATGGTCGGACCCGATGCGAACTCGCTCATGTTGAGCTTGGCGAGGATGATCGCGCCCGCATCTCGCAGGCGATCTACGATGAACGCGTCGTCCGGCGGAACGGATCCGGCAAGAAGAAGGGACCCACCCGTGGTCGGCATGTCGTAGGTGTCGATGTTGTCCTTGAGCACGACCGGAATCCCGTGCAGGGGCGACCGCGGACCCCGCTCCCGGCGCTCGCGATCCAGCGCCCGAGCGGTCTCGAGAGCGTCCGGGTTCAGGTGGAGCACCGCGTTCAGCGCCGGACCCGCCTGATCGTAGGCGTCGATCCGCGCCAGGTGCATCTCGATGAGCCGTTCGGCCGTCAGACTCCCGGACTCGAAGGCGCGGCCAAGGTCCGCGATGGTCGCTTCCGCGAGGCCCAGGGCCTGCGCGTTGGCGGTCTCTGGCGCCAGGACGAGCATGAGCGGCACGAGCACGAGTGCTGGCAACCGGGTGCGCGACCGGGTGGCGCGTCGGACTGGGCGAGACGGTGGGATCACGAGCATCGGGCGGTCTCCATGTGGACTCTGTGTGCGGG
>JBBDSN010000084.1:0-3000 GCA_040904885.1 Gemmatimonadota bacterium
CGCTTCAGCCCTCGTACAGCTCCGCCGCAGCCCGCGCCGAAGTCACGATCCCGCGGATCATGGCCGACGAGAAGCCGGCGTGCTCCATCTCGTTCAGCCCGGTGATGGTGCACCCGCGGGGCGTCGTCACCCGGTCGATCTCGCTCTCCGGGTGGGCTCCGGTACGAAGCGCGAGCGCCGCCGCACCCTTCGCGGTCTGGGCGGCGAGCAGCGCGGCGTCCTCAGGGTGGAATCCGATCTCGATGCCCCCCTGGCCCGCGGCGCGCACGCAGCGCAGGAAGAACGCGATGCCGCACGCGCACAGCGCGGTGGCGGGCACGATCATGTCTTCCGGAATGACCAGCGTGCGGCCCACCAGGGCGAACAGCGCTTCGGCCTCCTCGAGCGTCTCGGGCGGAGCGCCGTCCTCGGCGGCGAGGCACGTCATCGATTCGCCGATCATGACCGCGGTGTTGGGCATCGCCCGCACGATGGGGACGGCGCTTCCACACGCTTCCCGGACGTCGGCGATGGACGCGCCGGACACCACCGAGATGAGCCGGTGCCGGGCCTCGTCCAGGTCGCCGCAGATCTCGCCGAGCAGCTCGGGGAGCTGTTGCGGCTGCACGGCCAGCACGAGCAGGTCCGCGCCCAGCACCGCGTCGGTGTTCGAGTCGGTCACCGTAAACCCCTCGGCCCGGAGTCCATCGAGCTTCTCGGTCTGACGCCGTGTCAGCACGATGCGCGCGGGCTCGAACATGCCTGCCCGCGCCCAACCCTCCGCGAGCGCGGTACCGAGGTTCCCGCCGCCCAGGATCGCGACGTCGTAGGGTCTTCTCGCCTCGCTTCCGCTCATGCCCGCTCCTCGAACCGTGGATTCCGTGTGAGGCTGCTAAGCTAATCGCTTCACCATGTCGCCGTCGCGTGGCACACGCTACAATCGGTCGCTCGATGCGTAGCCGCGTAGCCTACGGAGGTCGGCCCATGAAGCCGTTGTCGTTTTCTTCCCGCCTGTCCCGCCGCGACTTCACGAAGGCGATGGGGGCACTCGTGGTCGGCTCCCAGCTGCCCGGTTGCTTCGGGGGCGACGGCGACCGGCGGGCGGGCGGTCCCTTCACGGGACAGCCGGGTCCGGGCGGCATAACCGTGCTTTCGGACCTCATGATTCCGATGCGGGACGGCATTCGGCTGGCCACCGACGTCTACCTGCCCGCCCGGGACGGAGAGGCGCTGCCGGGACCGTTTCCGGTGATCCTCGAGCGGACGCCGTACGGCAAGACTCGCGACAGCCGGTCCGAGCGCTCGTTGGCCGAGCCGGACCAGGCCAAGGGCCGGGCCGAGGTCGCCCGCATGTTCGTCGACCGGGGCTTCGCGGTGGTGTATCAGGACAACCGCGGCCGGTACGATTCCGAAGGCGAATACGTGAAGTACCTCGACAACGTCGAGGACGGCTACGACACCTGCGCCTGGATCGTCGAGCAGCCGTGGTGCGACGGTCAGATCGGGACGAAGGGACTCTCGTATGCCGCGCACACCCAGGCCGCGCTCGCGTCGGCGGGTGCGCCGGGCGTCGCGGCCATGTTCGTCGATTCCGGGGGCTTCTCCAACTCCTATCAGGGCGGCATCCGGCAGGGAGGGACGTTCGAGCTCAAGCAGGCCACCTGGGCCTACCGGAACGCGATGGTCAGCCCCGAGGTGTTGGCCGACGACGAGCTTCGCCGGAAGATGGAGGAGGTCGACATCCACTGGTGGTTCCGCAACATGCCGTGGGCGCCCGGCCGTTCACCGGTCAGCCTCGCGCCCGACTACGAAGCGTACCTTTTCGAGCAGTGGACGAACGGCGACTTCGACGAGTACTGGAAGCATCCCGCCATCTATGCCGAGGGGTTCTGGGATCAGTGGCCCGACGCGGCCATGGTCCACATGTCGTCCTGGTTCGATCCGTATCCCCGGACGGCGACGGACAACTACATGGGACTGAAGCGGCTCAACCGCGGCCCGGTCCGGCTCATCATGGGGCCGTGGACGCACGGCGACCGGTCGCTGACCTGGGCCGGAGACGTCGACTTCGGGCCGGCCGCGACGCTCGATGGGCAGATCGCCACCGACTTCTGGGAGCTCAGGCTGCGGTGGTTCGAGCACTGGCTGCGCGGCGTGGACAACGGTGTCGACCAGGAGCCCACCGTCCGCTACTTCGTGATGGGCGGGGGAAGCGGGCGCAGGAACGACGATGGCCGGATGGACCACGGGGGCCGTTGGCGCACCGCCGACGACTGGCCCATCCCGGGAACAGTGGAGCAGCCGTACTACCTCGGCGTCGGGGGCACGCTCTCGGTGGAGCCGCCCGACGTCGAGAACGCGTCCAGCCGGTACCGCTACGACCCCGGCAATCCTGTGCCAAGTGTCGGTGGGACCATCACTTCCGGCGCTCCGATCATGGCAGGCGGCGCGTACGACCAGCGCGAGGGACCGGACTTCTTCGGCTCCAGCGAGCCGTACCGGCCCCTCGCCGACCGCCCCGACGTGCTGGTCTTCCAGACGCCGCCGCTCGAAGCCGACGTGGAGGTCACCGGGCCGCTCGTGGCCCGCCTGTTCATCTCGTCGGACTGTCCCGACACCGACTTCACGGCGAAGCTCGTCGACGTCTACCCGCCGAACGAGGACTATCCGGAGGGTTACGCGATGAACCTCACCGACGGGATCATTCGCGTGCGCTACCGCGACTCGTGGGAGAACCCCG
Source organism: Gemmatimonadota bacterium (assembly GCA_040904885.1). Lineage (GTDB taxonomy): Bacteria > Gemmatimonadota > Gemmatimonadetes > Longimicrobiales > Gaopeijiaceae > JAWLHJ01. The sequence continues at coordinate 2,720 of JBBDSN010000084.1, forward strand.
AGCTCATGACGCCCGGCGAGGTCTACGAGGTGACCATCGAGGCTTTCCCGACCAGCAACCTGTTCGCGCGGGGCCACCGCATCCGCATCGACGTCTCGAGCAGCAACTACCCCCACTTCGACCTGAACTTCAACACCGGCGAGCCCGAGGGGCTGGCGACGCACAGCCGGGTGGCGACGAACACCGTGTACATGGACCGGACGCGGCCGTCGCACGTGATCCTGCCGACGGTGCCGGTCTGACGGGTGGCTTCCCGCCGCGGATCAGTACGATATGAGTAT
>JBBDSN010000084.1:3100-4187 GCA_040904885.1 Gemmatimonadota bacterium
CTGGCTTCCTGCTCCGCTCCTGACCCGGGACGACGGGGCGTGGAGTGCATCGCGCCGGCGGCCGCGGGCGGTGGCTGGGACCTGACCTGCCGGGTCACCGGGCGCATTCTCGGCGAGCTCGGGCTGGTGCCGGGCGGCACGGTGCCGACCGTCAACATGCCCGGGGCGGGCGGAGGGGTCGCGTTCGCGCACGCCGTGGCCCAGCGGCAGGGAGATCCGAACGTGCTCGTCGCGGCGAGCCCGGCGACCACGCTCCGGCTCGCCCAGGGACAGTTCGGCCACCTCGAAGTCGACGACGTGCGCTGGATCGGGGCGCTCGGCGCGGAGTACGGCATTGTCGCGGTGGCCGCCGACGCGCCGTGGAACTCGCTCGGCGAGCTGCTCGACGACTGGGTGGCCCGGCCCGAGCGTATCGTGGTCAGCGGCGGGAGCGCGGTCGCCGGGCAGGACCACATGAAGATCCTCCTGCTCGGGCGTGAGGCCGGGCTCGACCCGCTCAAGGTCCGCTACGTGCCGTTCGACGGGGGCGGGGAGGCGCTCACCGCGCTCCTCGGCGGGTTCGTCCACGTCTTCTCGGGCGAGATCTCCGAGATCGAGAGCCATCTGGAGACCGGCTCCATCAAGGTTCTGGCCGTCATGTCGCCGGAGCCGCTCGACGGCCTCCTGACCGGCGTGCCGACCGCGACCGAGCAGGGCTATCCGGTCGAGTGGGTCACCTGGCGCGGGTACTACGTGCCCGGCGGGGTGAGTGACGAGGTGTACGAGGCCTGGGTCGAGCGGCTCCGCGCCGTCGGGACGTCCGAGGCGTGGGTGGCGGCCCGGGCGCAGGCCCGCCTCCGCCCGTACTTCCTGGTGGGCGAGGACTTCGAGGCGTTCGTCATGGAGCAGGTCGACGAGTTCGGCGGGCTGGCCCGGGACCTGGGGCTCATCCGGTGAGCGTGCGCGGGCCCCTCCTCGGAGCGGTGGCCGTATTCCTCACCGCCGCCGCCATCGCGCTCGAAGCGACCACGTTCGACGTGCTGTTCCCCACCGATCCGCTCGGTCCCAAGGCGTTTCCCATGGTGGCGGCGCTGCTGCTGGCGTTCGG
>JBBDSN010000084.1:4287-7285 GCA_040904885.1 Gemmatimonadota bacterium
CCCGGCACCGCCGCGACCCGTATCGCCCTCGGCACCCTCAGCTTCGTCGCCTACGCGTTCCTGCTCGCCCCGCTCGGCTTCGTGCTCGCCACCGTGCTCGAGTTCGCGTTGCTCGCCCGCCTCTTCGGCGGCACGCTCGCGCGTGGCGCGGCCGCCGGGCTCGTGTTCGCCGGCCTGCTCTACGTGCTGTTCGTGTACGGGCTCGGCCTGCCGCTCCCCCTCGGCCTGTTCGAGGCCTGAGCGTTGGAAGCCCTCGGCCACCTCGCGGACGGTTTCGCCGTCGCCCTGGCCCCGCTCAACCTGTCGCTCGCGCTCGGCGGAGTGGTGGTCGGCACCATCGTCGGCATGTTGCCCGGCATTGGCCCGATCAACGCGATCGCCATGCTCATCCCGCTCCTGTTCGCGGTGGGGCTCCCCCCCGAGTCGTCCTTGATCCTGTTGGCCGGCATCTACTACGGATCACAGTACGGCAACTCCATCAGCACCATCCTGCTGAACGTGCCAGGAACCGCGTCCGCGGTGGTGACGGCGATCGACGGGCACGCCATGACGAAGCAGGGGCGGGGCGGCGAAGCGCTCGCGCTCGCGGCGGTCTCGTCGTTCGTGGGCGGCACGTTGTCGATCCTCGGGCTCGTGTTCCTCGCGCCGGCGCTCGCGGGGTGGGCCATCCGGTTCGGACCCGCCGAGTACTTCGCGCTCATGGTGTTCGCGTTCTCCGCGCTGTCGAGCGTGTCCGGCAAGAGCGTCGCCCGGGCGCTCGCGGCCACGGGGCTCGGCCTCTTTCTGGCCACCGTCGGCATGGACCCGAACAGCGCTCTTCCGCGGTACACCTTCGGCCAGCTCAAGCTGTTCGACGGGCTCGATTTCGTGGTCGTCACCATCGGCTTGTTCGCGGTCAGCGAGGTGCTCCTCGTGCTCGAGCAGACCGAGTGGGCCGGCGCGGCGGCCTCGAGGTACGGACGGGTGACCCTCCGCTTCCGCGCCCTCATGGGCTCGTGGTGGAGCATGCTGCGGGGCAGCGTCATCGGGTTCTTCGTCGGTGTGCTCCCCGGGGCGGGCGGCACCATTGCGGCCTTCCTCTCCTACAGCGTCGAAGAGAAGATGGCCGGCGAGACGAGCCGGTTCGGAGACGGGGACGAGCGTGGCGTGGCGGGGCCGGAGGCCGCCAACAACGCGGCCGCCAGCGGGGCCATGATCCCCTTGCTCACCCTGGGGATCCCCGGCAGCGGCACCACGGCCGTTCTGCTCGGCGCCCTGCTCGGCCTCGGGCTCGCGCCCGGCCCGCTGCTCATCGAGCGCAACCCCGAGGTGTTCTGGGGCCTCGCGGCTTCCATGTACGTCGGCAACGTGTTCCTGCTGCTGCTCAATCTGCCCCTCGTCGGCGTGTTCGTGCGGGTGCTCCGGCTCCCGCGCTGGGTGCTCATGCCCGGGGTGGCCGCGCTGTCGTTCGTCGCCGTCTACGCCGTGAACCAGAGCGCGTTCGACCTGGTGCTCATGGCCGGGTTCGGGCTTCTCGGCTACACTATGCGCAAGACCGGCTTCCCGCTCGCGCCGGTCATTTTGGGGCTCGTGCTCGGACCGCTCATGGAGAAGAACCTGCGGCGCGCCCTCGCGCTGAGCGGAGGCGAGTGGGGCGTCATGTTCTCGAGCCCGCTCGCGGTCGCGCTCTGGGTGTCGGCCGTCGGAGCCCTCGTGTTGCCGTGGGTGCTCGGTGTGCGGCGTCGGGCGCGGGCGATCACGGCGGAGTAGACCCTGGTACCTCCATCAGAGTACCTCCATCATGCTGTGGCGCCCCACCCGAAGTCCACTAGTTTTCAGGGATGCATAGCGCGACTTGCGCGCTACGCGACGACAACCGGTCGGGCTGCTTTCCGGCGCTCCGGCCCTTCTCTGGGTGGAGGGATCCGCATCCGATGAACACGATGTCTTTAGGTCGCCGCACGATGATGGTGGCGGCACTCATGGGGGCGCTCGCCATACAGGGCTGCTCCTCGAATCTCCGCACGGGCGCCCTGGGTGGCGCTGCCGCGGGCGCAGTGGTCGGCGGGCTCGCGAGCGGTACGGCGCGCGGCGCGATCATCGGTGCCGCGGTCGGCGGGGCCGCCGGGACCGCGATCGGTGCGGTCATGGACAGCCAGGCCGAGGATCTCCAGGACAAGCTCCCGAACGCGCGCGTCGAGCGCATCGGCGAGGGCATCGCCGTCACGTTCGATTCCGGCATCCTGTTCGACGTGGACTCGTCCGACCTGCGTGCGGCCGCGCAGCAGAACCTGCGCGACCTCGTCGCATCGCTCGAGGAGTACGACGGAACCGAGGTGCTGGTGGTCGGACACACCGACTCCACCGGTGCGGACACTTACAACCAGGCGCTTTCGGAGCGCCGCGCCGCGTCCGCGCGGACGTTCCTGGTCGGAGCCGGCCTGGACGCTGGCCGCGTGCGCGCGGTGGGCATGGGCGAGACCGAGCCGATCGCCTCGAACGACACGACCGCGGGCCGCCAGGAGAACCGGCGGGTCGAGGTCGCGATTTTCGCGAGCGAGGAGATGCAGGCCGAGATGCTCCGCCGTCACGGCGGGTGATTTGACGGAAGGCTCTCCCAGCGCCAGCGCCGATCGTATCGAAGCGGCGCTGGGAGAGATCCTCCCGGCCGGCGCGGCCGTGGCCGTCTGGTCAGGGCTGCCGGGAGGTGCGCAGGAGGCGGAATCCCTGCTCGGACCTACGGAACGCGAGGCCGTGCGCAACGCCGTGCCGAAGCGCCGTATCGAGTTCGCGCGGGGCCGGCATTGCGCCCGCGCGGCGCTCGTACGCGCCGGATGGGACCGCGGCTTCGTCGAGATCCCGGTCGGGGCCGAGCGCCAACCGGTGTGGCCGGCCGGGTTCACGGGCTCCATCACGCACTGCGACGGACTGGTGGCCGCCGTCGCGACGCGCCTGGGGCCGAATCTCACCGCGATCGGGCTCGACGCGGAGCCCGCGCGACCCCTTCCCGAAGACGTGC
>JBBDSN010000085.1:0-35728 GCA_040904885.1 Gemmatimonadota bacterium
GTCGAGAAGGCGGTCGAGCTGGCAGGGAAGGCGTAACCGATGGCCATCTTCATCGATTCCGACACCAAGCTCGTCGTCCAGGGCATCACGGGCCGCGACGGGTCCTTCCACACGACCCAGATGATGGAGTACGGCACCCAGGTCGTGGCCGGAGTCACACCTGGCAAGGGCGGGCAGTTCTTCGAGGGTCCCGGCGGGAAGAAGGTTCCGATCTTCAACTGCATGGACGAAGCCGTGGAGGAGACGGGCGCGAACACGTCCGTCATCTACGTGCCGCCGGCATTCGCATCCAGCGCCATCATGGAGGCCGTCGACAGCGGCGTCGACCTCGTTGTCGCCATCACCGAGGGCGTCCCGGTGCTCGACATGGCCCGGGCCCACGCGTTCGCACACGACAGGGGGGTCCGGATCCTCGGGCCGAACTGCCCCGGGCTGCTCTCGCCGGGCAAGTCGAAGGTCGGCATCCTTCCCGGACAAATCGTCACGGAAGGCCCGATTGGTGTGGTATCCCGCTCCGGGACGTTGACGTACGAGGCCGTGTTCCAGCTCACGAGCGTCGGGCTCGGCCAGACCACATGTGTGGGCATCGGCGGAGACCCGCTCATCGGCACGGACTTCATCGATTGCCTCGAGGCGTTCGAAGCGGATCCGGACACCAAGGCCATCGTGATGATCGGCGAGATCGGTGGGACGGACGAGCAGGATGCCGCCGCCTACGTGAGCGCCCACATGTCGAAGCCCGTCGTGGGCTTCATCGCGGGCCAGACGGCGCCTCCGGGACGCACCATGGGGCACGCCGGAGCCATCATCAGCGGCGCCGCCGGCACGGCCGAAGAGAAGATGAAGGCCTTCGAAGACAACGGCATCGGCGTGGCGAAGCGTCCCAAGGATATCGTCGGTCTCATTCAGGACGCCCTGGCCTGACCCGGGCCAACAAGGACGGGTGGCCGCGGCGGAAGACACCGCGGCCACCTGAGCACCCCTATGGATGAAGAAGCGATCCTGGTCGAACAGGCGGTCTCGACCTTCAGCTACCGGATCTACCCGGACACCCCGTTCCTCGAGGTCCTGGATCTCATGGTCCGCAGGGAACTCCACGCCGTCCCCGTGGTGGGAGAGGAGTACGAGGTGCTCGGCATCATCACCACGGGTGACGCCCTGAATACGCTCTTGAAGGGCAGGGGGGCGCGTGGAGGCACCGCCGCGGGTGAAAAGGATCTGGTCGCGCGAGACGTCATGACCCGCACCGTGTTGTGCGTGTCTGAGGACCAGTTGCTCACGGAGGCCGCGCAGATGATGGCGAACCGGGACGTCGAACAACTTCCGGTGGTACGGGACGGTGCCCTGGTCGGATTCCTCACCAGAGACTCCGTCCTCCGCATCCTCAGGGGCGGCGGAGAACCAATCACGGACAACGAATCGAGCGAAGAAGAACCATGAGTCATACGTTGGCGATCATCAAGCCGGACGCGGTCGAGTCGGGCAAGGCGGGAAAGGTGCTCGCGCACCTCGAAGCTGCGGGCTTTTCGGTACGGGCCATGAAGCTCGTTCGCCTCGACAAGGAGCAGGCGGGCGCGTTCTACGCCGTCCACCAGGGACGGCCGTTCTACGACGAGCTCGTCACCTTCATGACGTCGGGTCCAGTCATTCCCATGGTCCTGGAGGCCGAGAACGCCGTTCCAAAGCTGCGCGAGACCATCGGGGCGACCGATCCCGCCGAAGCCGCCGAGGGCACCGTACGTAAGCTGTACGCCGAGTCGAAGGGTCGGAACGCCATCCACGCATCCGATTCAGACGAGAATGCGGAGAACGAGATCGGCTTCTTCTTTTCGGATTCCGAACGCATCCAGTTGGCGGGTTGACCGCCTGCTTGGGGTGCGACGTGCCGGGTCCGTGCGGAGAGGTAGACATTTTCTGCGTAGAGGCTAGTTTTTACGACTATGCTTGAGGTCCCGCTGGGTCGTCTGTATCGAGAGGGGTCGGTCGTAGTGGAGGCACGCATCCCATCGGACGATCCGATGTGGGTGGGGATGGATCCACCGTGGGCGGCACCGGTCGATGCGAAGTTCCGTGTATCGGTCGCGGGTTCGGGCGAAGTCATTGCCCGTGGGCACGTCCATGGTCTGCTCCAACAGGCGTGCCGGCGCTGCCTCGAGCCGCTGGAAAGTACGTTCGATGGAGACCTGACATTGGTCTTCGTCGATGAAGAGGAGGTCGACGAAGAGAGTGAGGAGGACGCGACGACCCGCGTCATGCTCGCCTCGGACTCGAAGCTGGATCTCAGTCGCGCGGTACGCGAGGAGGTATTTCTCGCGATCGAGCCTTATGTGGTATGTCGTCCGGAGTGTAGGGGCATGTGTCCGGGGTGCGGCACGAATCTGAACGACGGTGAGTGCACGTGCGAAGGACAGGAGCTCGACCCACGATGGGACGCGCTCCGGAAGCTCAAGGAGAAGTGAAGACAGGTTATGGCCGTTCCAAAGAAACGCACGTCCAAGCAGCGGAAGCGGAAGCGTCGTACGCACTACAAGGCGGAAGGCGTCACCACGCACTCCTGCCCGAAGTGTTCCGACCCCAAGTTGCCGCACCGGGTCTGCCCGAGTTGCGGACACTACAAGAATACACCGATCCTCGACGTCGACATCGATTAGTCGGTGCCGTCCACTCGGTGCCAATATCCAGCCTCGTCGACGGCTCGTGCGCGGGTCATCTCCCGGCGCACGCACCCTCCGGTCGCGCGTGATGTTGCGCCGGTCGAGGACTGATGCCGTCACGAACGCCTCCACTCGATAACCGGACGGGCCCGTGCGAATCGTACTCGACGCCATGGGAACCGACGACGCCCCGCGAGCCGAGGTCGTCGGTGCGCTAGAAGCGCTTCGTAGCTTTGAAGACGATGTCGAGATCGTGCTCGTGGGCGACGAGCGCCTGATCGAAGCCGAGGTCGCCAAGCACGGGCCCAGGCCCGAGCGTCTCGTCGTGCATCATGCTCCGGACCGGGTCACCGCCGAGGATTCACCGGCCTCGGTCCTCAGGAAGAAGCCCCGATCTTCCATCGTCGTCGGGCTCCGCCTGCAGGAGCAAAGCGAAGCCGACGCGTTCGTCAGCGCCGGCTCGACAGGCGCGGTGATGGCCGGCTCGCTGTTCATCCTCAGGCCCCTCCCAGGAGTCGCACGCCCCCCCATCGGCACGATTCTCCCGACGTCCCAGGAGCCCTGCTTGCTCGTGGATGCGGGTGCGAACGTCGACTGCAAGCCCCACCACCTGGTCCAGTTCGCACGCCTCGGACAGATCTATGTCCAGGACCTCATGGGCCGCGAATCGCCGCGAATCGGGCTGCTGAACATCGGTGAAGAGCCCGGCAAGGGCGACGAGCTCACGGTAGAGACGCACCGGCTCCTCTCCGAGCAGGAGGGACTCAACTTCATCGGCAACATCGAGGGACGCGACATCATCCGTGGCGTGTGCGACGTGGTGGTCTGCGACGGCTTCGTGGGCAACGTGCTCCTCAAGTTCTACGAGTCCGTTGCCGCATTCATCGTCGGATTGCTGAAGAAGGAGCTCAAGGAGCTCGGCGAGGGCAGCCAGGATCTGGAACATGTGTTCCGCGTCCTCGATTACTCCGAGTATGGTGGGGCACCGTTGCTCGGGGTGGGGGGAGTGTCCATCATCTGTCACGGCGGATCGCCACCCAAGGCGATCCGGAACGCCCTGGCGGTCGCGGCCCAAGCCGTCCGCTCCGGCATGGTGAGCCACAGCGCCAGCAACCTGTCAAGCGCCGCCGAAGGGAAGGAGTGAGACAATGAAGACGCCCACGCCCATGGTCGAGTTCGCCGCCACCGGCCGTTTCCTCCCGGATCAGCGTGTGACCAACGACGATCTCGCGAAGACGCTCGACACGTCCGACGAGTGGATCCGGACCCGTACCGGAATCACCGAGCGCAGGCTCGCGCCGAAAGAGATGACGGCGGCCCACATGGGGTCCGAAGCCGCCCGGCGCGCCATGGCGAAGGCCGGGGTGGAGCCCGCGGATGTCGACATCCTGATCGTCTCCACGGCGACCCCAGATCGTCTGCTTCCATCCACCGCGTGCGACATCCAGGCGATCCTCGGATGTGGAAACGCGGTCGCCTTCGATATCAGCGCGGCATGCACCGGCTTCCTTTACGGCGTCAGCATGGCCGAAGGGTACCTGGTCGCCGGGCGCGGCGATGTCGCGCTCGTGGTCTCGACCGAGAAGATGAGTGCCATCGTCGACTGGGAGGACCGCGCCACGGCGGTGCTCTTCGGCGACGGGGCGGGCGCCGCGGTCTTGCGCCGGAGTGAAGGCGAGCGCGGCATCTTGTCGAGCCATCTGCGCTCGGACGGGAACCTCGCGGAGTTGCTCTACCGTCCCGGCGGGGGCGCCGCGGAGCCCCTTAGCGAGGCGGTCCTCACCGGCCGGCGCCACCTCATGCGCATGGAGGGAAGAGAGATCTTCAAGAGCGCCGTCCGCTCCATGGCCGAGGGCTGCGACTTCGCCCTCCAGAAGGCGGGGCTGACGTCCGACGACGTCCGCCTGCTCGTGCCGCACCAGGCGAACATCCGGATCATCCAGTCGACCGCGAAGTACGCGGACATCCCGATGGACCGGGTCTACGTCAACGTGACCCGCTACGGCAACATGAGCTCCGCCTCCATTCCCGTGGCCCTCGACGAGGCGCAGGAGGAAGGGCGGATCAAGCCGGGAGATCATATCCTCACCGTGGCCTTCGGCGCCGGTCTGACGTGGGGCGCGATGGCGATCCGCTGGTAGCTCGAGCTCGCAAGGCGAAACATCCTCTCCGTCCTTTCCCACGGTAACGCATGTCTCTAGCGCTGATCTTCCCCGGCCAGGGATCCCAGATCGTCGGTATGGCCCAGGCTCTCACCGCTTCCGAGCCGGCGGCTGAAGACGTCCTGCGCCTGGCGGACGAGATCCTGGGCGTCCCGCTTTCGAGATTGATGGCGGAAGGGCCCGAGGACGAGCTTACGGCGACGAAGAACGCCCAGCCCGCGATCCTCGCGCATTCCGTGGCGATCCTCCGCATCGTGCAGGACCGGCTCGGCCCCGTCGCCTTCACCGCCGGACACTCTCTGGGTGAATTCAGCGCTCACGTGGCCGCGGGAACGTTGAGGTTCGAGGACGCGCTGACGGCCGTGCGGCTCCGGGGACAGTTGATGTACGACGCGGGCCTCGAGCGTCCCGGGACCATGGCCGCGGTGCTCGGCCTCGACGACCCGACGGTCACGGAGGTCTGCGAACGCGTCGACCGGGGCGTGTGCGTGCCCGCGAACTTCAACGCGCCCGGTCAGGTCGTGGTGAGTGGAGACGTGGACGGCGTGAAGCAGTTCGCCGAGATGGCTCCGGAGGCCGGGGCGAAGAAGGTCGTGCTCCTCAACGTCTCAGGCGCGTTCCACTCACCGCTCATGGAACCCGCCACCGAAGGGCTGCGCGCACATCTCGAAGGGATCGAGTTCCGCGATCCCGACGTGCCCGTGGTGTCCAATGTCACGGCACGGCCCGTGACCATGGCCGCGGAAGCCCGCGACCTCCTGGTGAGCCAGCTCACGTTTCCGGTACGCTGGAGCGCCTCTGTCGACACCATGGTCGAGGCCGGCGTCGACCGGTTCCTCGAGCTCGGTCCCGGCAAGGTGCTGAGCGGACTCAACAAGAGAAATGCCAAAGGCGTCCCTTCCATCCACGTGGGGGAACCGGACGACCTCGAAAGCCTTGAGGAGATCGGTCTATGAGCACCCGAGAGCTCGACGGGAAGGTCGCCCTGGTCACGGGAGGGTCGCGCGGCATCGGACTGGCCATCGCTCAGGCGTTGGCCGAGGGCGGCGCGAAGGTGGCCGTGATCGGCAGGAACGGCGACAGAGCGCGCGCTGCGGCCGCGAAACTCCCGGGCGAAGGGCACGGCGGATACGCCTGCGACGTCGCCGTGGCCGATCAGGTCACCGAGACCGTCAAGCAGGTCGAAGCCGACCTCGGCCCCATCGATATCCTCGTCAACAACGCGGGCATCACCCGGGACAACATCCTCCTCCGCATGAAGGATGAGGAATTCGATGAGGTGATCGCTGCCAACCTCAAGGGGCCCTTCCTCTTCACGCGGGCCGTAACGCGTGGGATGATGAAGCGCCGGGACGGTGTGATCCTGAATATCACGTCCGTCGTGGGCCAGACCGGAAACGCGGGACAGGCGAACTACGCGGCCTCAAAAGCGGGCTTGGCCGGGATGACCAAGAGTGTGGCCAAGGAACTCGCCTCGCGGGGTATCCGGTGCAATGCGCTCGCCCCCGGCTTCATTCGCACGGACATGACGGACGCGCTCACCGACGACCAGATCCAAAACCTCAGGACCGCGATCCCGCTGGGGAGCCTCGGCGAGCCCGAGGACGTCTCGAGCGCGGCGCGGTTTCTCGTAGGACCGGGAGCGCGCTACATTACCGGCCAGATTCTGACCGTCGACGGCGGCATGGTCATGTAAATGCCGCATCTCTTCAAGAACCACACCTGCTACACACTTTCAAGGAGGGGACATGAGTGAGCCCACCGAGGCCCGGGTCCGCGAGATCATCATCAACGAGCTGGGTGTCGAGCCCGAAAAGGTCACGAACGACGCTTCCTTCGTGGAAGATCTCGGGGCGGACTCGCTCGACACGGTCGAGCTCGTCATGGCGTTCGAGGAAGAGTTCGGCGTGGACATCCCGGACGAGGACGCCGAGCAGATGAAGACGGTCGGTGACGCGATCGACTATCTCAAGAAGCACAGCGAGGGCTGAGGCCAACCGCCAGACCGAACAGGGATGACGATGGGCAACGGTAGCCATGAAGCGACCCGCCGGGTCGTAGTCACCGGTATGGGTGTGATCTCCCCTGTCGGGAACGACGTGCCGTCCATGTGGACGAACCTCGTCGCCGGGATGAGCGGCGGGGGTCCTGTCACGCACTGGGAAGCCACCGAGGACTTCGCCTGCAGGATCGCCTGCGAGGTGAAGGGCTTCGACCCGCTCGACTACCTCGATAAGCGTGAGGCGAAGCGTCACGACCGTGTTTCGCAGTTCGCGGTCGCGGCATCGGCACAGGCGCTCGAATCCGCGGGGCTCGCGACGCTACCGGACGGCATGGATGCGGACCGCATCGGGGTCGTGTTCGGAAGCGGTATCGGAGGGATCTCCACGTTCGAAGAGCAGCACCGCAAGCTCATCGAGCAGGGTCCCAACCGGGTGAGTCCGTTCTTCATCCCGATGTTCATTCCGGATATCTCGGCGGGCTTCATCTCCATCCGATGGGGTCTGCGAGGTCCGAACTACGCGACCGTGTCCGCGTGTGCGTCGTCAGCCCACGCGATCGGCGAGGCCGCACGCCACATCCGCTACGGTGACGCCGACGCGATGGTGGCGGGGGGCGCGGAAGCGACCATCACGCCGATGACGTTCGCGGGATTCTCCGCCATGAAGGCGATGTCGACCCGGAACGACGCTCCCTCGACCGCGAGCCGTCCGTTTTCGACGGAGCGGGACGGCTTCGTGATGGGTGAGGGGGCGGGCGCGCTGATTCTCGAATCGCTCGAGCACGCCGAAGCACGTGGTGCCGAGATCCTGGCGGAGGTCGTCGGATATGGCCTGTCGGGAGACGCGCATCACATCACAGCTCCGCCTCCCGAAGGGGAAGGGGCGCAGGCCGCCATGCGTATGGCCCTCCGTTATGCGGAGGCCGCCCCCGAGGACGTGGACTACGTCAATGCGCACGGCACCTCGACCATGGCCGACGCCGTCGAGACCCACGCGATCAAGCAAGTGCTGGGCGACCGGGCCCGCGACATCGTCGTCGGGTCCACGAAAGGCGCCACCGGGCATCTCCTCGGAGCGGCCGGCGCGCTCGAGGCCATTGTCTCGATCATGGCATGCCGCGAGGGCGTCATCCCCCCGACGATCAACTTCCAGGGTGCGGATCCGGCATGCGACCTGGAGTACGCGCACGGAGGCGCCATGGAACGACCGGTCGGGCTGGCGCTCTCCAACTCGTTCGGGTTCGGAGGTCACAATGTGTGCCTCGCGATCCGCGGGTGGAGCTGAACCCGGCCCATGAGGGTCGGTACGGGATACGACTCGCACCGGTTCGACCCCGAACGCCCACTGCTGCTCGGGGGTGTGCGGGTGCCCGATCATGCGGGTCTCACCGGCCACTCCGACGGGGACGCCGTGGCCCATGCCGTGATCGATGCGATCCTCGGCGCTGCCGGGGCGGGAGACGTCGGACACCATTTTCCGCCGGGTGAGGAGCGATGGCGGGGCGCCGATTCGATCGAGTTGCTGGAACGTGCCACCGAGGTTCTCCGCACGCACGACTTCAAGGTCGTGAACGTGGATGTGACGGTCGTATGCGAGACGCCCCGGATCGGCCCACACGCTTCGGCGATGGCCGAGCGTCTGGCCGGTGCCATGGCCGTGGCGTCGAGCGCCGTGTCCGTAAAGGGCAAGACGAACGAAGGGATGGGCTGGATCGGCCGCGGAGAGGGGATCGCCGTGCACGCCGTGGCGTTGATCGACCGGGTCACGCTGCAATCCCCCTCTGGAGGCATCGCTCCCCTCTGAGCAGGCCAACCCCTCCGCGCCCCCGGTGGGTCGTCGATGAGTGACATTCTGGCGTGGATGCTCAGCGTGCCTCGCGGGCCGATGTACCTTCTACTCGGGGTGGGCGCGGCCGTCGAGAACATCGTACCCGCCGTTCCCGCGGACACCTTCGTCGCCCTCGGTGGACTCCTCTCGGCGTTGGGAACCCTCGACGCATGGACTGTCTTCTTCGTCACATGGGGCGCGAACGTGACCTCGGCCCTGGCCATGTACCGGGTGGGGTACACGCATGGACGGCCCTTCTTCGAGGAACGGTGGGGCCGCCATGTCCTTTCGGCACACCAGATGGAGCGCATGAGCACCTTCTACGACCGGTGGGGTCTGTTCGCGATCTTCTTCACCCGTTTCCTGCCGGGTCTCCGGGCGATCGTGCCCGTGTTCGCGGGGGTGACCTACCAGGGATTCGTTCCGGTCGCGATTCCGTTGACGGTAGCCTCCGCCATCTGGTACGGAGCCCTGGTCTGGATCGGGACGGTCGCTGGACGGAACCTCGACGTGCTGGCAAACGTGCTGGGACGCTTGAACAACACGCTCGGTATCGCCGCCGTCATCCTCGCGACGGCCGTGGCCATCTGGTGGTGGCGAACGCGGCATCCGCCCCATGACTGATCTCGCCCGAGCCTTCCGGGGCGAGCAGTTCCGCGACTATCTCGCGTTCGAGCGGGGGCTCTCGGCACGTACGGTCGAAGCCTACATGGGTGACCTCCGTAAGCTCTACGCGCACCTCGAGGCCGACGGCGTGGCCCGTCCCGCGGACGTGAGCCCCGAGCACGTCCGCACGTGGATCTACTCGCTCCGTGAGGCCGGGCTGGCTCCGACCTCCATCCGACGGGCCCGCTCGGCGGCACGGACCTACTTCGGCTTCCTGCTGGCGGAAGGGGCCATCGACGCGGACCCGACCGAGCACGTCCAAGCGCCCCGCGTCGACCGGAAGCTTCCCGACTTCCTCACCATCGAAGAGACCCGAAGGCTTCTCGAGGCTCCCGATCCCGATCGCCGACTCTACTGGAGGGACCGAGCGATCCTCGAAGTGCTTTATGCCTCGGGTATGCGGGTCTCCGAGCTCACGGGGCTGTCGCTCACCTCCCTCGACCTTGACGAGGGGTTCGCCACGGTGTTCGGGAAGGGCTCCAAAGAGCGCCTGGTCCCCCTCGGGGTCCCCGCGTTGCGCGCGGCGGGCCGGTACCTGGCGGAGGTCCGGCCCGTTCTCGACAAGGGGCGGGGGAAGGGCATCGTCTTCCTGACCGTGCGCGGCCGTCCCCTCCGCCGGGAGACCGTATGGCGCCTGGTTCAGGGAGCGGCGCGGAGGGCAGGGCTCCGGCGGGACGTGTCACCGCACACGCTGAGACACACCTTCGCCACCCACCTCATCGAGGGAGGCGCCGATCTGGCGGCGGTCCAGGAGCTCCTCGGGCACGTGGATATCTCGACGACGGAGATCTACACCCACGTCGACCGTGAATATCTACGCGAGGTCCACCGGCGCTTCCACCCTCGTCGCTGAGCGCGGTCGTGCGCGACCCACCCCACTTCTTCAACACCCTTCTAGGGCTGCTCGCCCGTCACGGTCCGATCTCTCGACGCCTGCACGGCGTCGAACAACTCGGCCTGGGTGCTCGCGGTGGTCAGGAGGCGGATCGCCTCGGACAACACCGGATCGCGCTCCGTTCGCACGTCGGCCTCGGCGCCGACGTCGTCCATGCGCTGAGCGACCGCGACGCGTACGCGCCAGTCCAGGTACTCCGTGACCTCCGGGTCATCAAGCAGGGCCGGTTCGAGTCCCTCCTCGATCAACGATCCGACGAAGCTCTCGAACTCCTCGGCGGAGAGTCCCGCTGGCTGTCCCGACTGGAGCCGGTCCGCCGCGACCCGGAATCCGAACTCGACGATCCGCTGTCCGAGCGGGAACTCGGCTTCGATGGTGGCGCTGAGGAACTTCTGCTCCGAGACCCTCAAGGTGTCGTCCGCCAGCTCGAGGTCGGGAAAGATGCCCCCGCCGTCGATCAGCGTACGGCCCTCGGCCGTGGTGACGCGGCGGAGCGTATCCAGATCCTCGGCGACCGGGCGCATCTCACTATCCCGCGCCCGCTGCAGCGACCGGCCCAACGGCGTGAGCCAAGACCCGGTCGTGAACCGCAGGCGGCGTCCATGGGGCAGGGGCATGACGGTCTGCACGACGCCCTTTCCGAACGACCGCTGGCCCAGCACGAGGGCACGGTCGTAGTCCTGCAGGGCGCCGGCCAGGATTTCGGCACCCGACGCCGTGTACTGGTCGACGAGGATGACGATCGGCAGGTCGGGCACGAGCTGCGGCCACCGGTCCGTGAAGGAATCCGTCTCGGGCTCCCCGGCAGCGTCCCCTGGGCGACGCTGCACGGTGCTCGCCAACGTGGAGCCGGGGGGCAGGAAGAGATCCGCCAACATCAGAGACTCGTCGAGGAAGCCTCCGGGGTTCCTGCGCAGGTCGATGATGAGACCGCGCTGGTTTCCGAGGGTCTGAAGCGCCTCGTTCATCTCCTTGGCGGCGTTGCGGGCGACACGATCCATGGCGACGTACCCGACGCCCGATTCGAGCACCCCGTGGCTGACGGCGGGCACGTGCACTTCCTCGCGCGTGATATCGAACGAGAAAGGCTCGTCATACCCGGCCCGACGGACGTCGACGTTCACTTCGGTGCCCGCCGGCCCCCGGATGGAGTCGGCGGTCATGCCCGTGCTCCACTCCGACGCGTCGTGACCGTTCACGCCGACGATGACGTCTCCGACCATCAGGCCCATCTGACTCGCGGGAAAGCCGCGGAAGACGCCGGTCACCGTCACCTGCTCGTTGAGGAGCGTGATCTGAAGGCCGATGCCGGAGTAGTTGCCCGTGGTGGTCTCTTCCCACGCATCCGCTTCTTCCGGAGTGAAGAGCTCCGCATACGGGTCGTCGAGGGATTCCATGAGCCCGTCGATCGCCGCCTCCCATAGCAGGGAGTCGTCGAATTCCTCCATGTGCATCCGGCCGATCGCGTCGATGGCGCCGGCGAGAACCTCGATGGCGGGCGCGGGATCCGCACCCGTGTTCCGGCCGTTCGACCGCTCGGACTGTTGGGCGGAGAGCCCGCCCGCGCCCAAGGTCAGGAGAAGTGCGACGGCTGCGGTGATTCGGATCTTCATGAGGCGCCCTTTTACGTCTTTCGGTTGTCCTACCGGGTTCTACAACCCCCGCGAGGAGCGAGTCGTTCCTCGACCCGGAATTTCGCGGGCGGCCACGTACGGTCTGCACGCTGCAACACCCGCGCCAAAGAGATACCTTTCGGTCCGGCCCCGCAATGCGACCGGCGGCGGGCCCTCCACTCCAACGAACCGCTCCATGCACTCAGGCCAACCCAAGACGCCCCTGCGTGTCGGTCTCGCGCAGGTCAAGCCCGCGAAGGGGGACGTCCCCGGGAATCTCGATCGGGTGAAGCAGCTCTTGTCCGAAAATGCGGACACCACCGACGTGCTCCTGTTTCCCGAGACGTGCCTGAGCGGGTACTTCCTCGAGGGCGGCGTCGCGGAAGCGGCGCTCACCGTGGACCAGCTCCGTGCGGGGCTCGAACCACCCCCGAAGGACGCGCCCGACGTGGCACTCGGGTTCTACGAGCGTTGGAACCGCCGCATCTACAATAGCGCCGTGTACCTCGAGCCCGCCGAGGGCAGATGGCGCGTGCGACACGTCCACCGCAAGCTGTTCCTCCCCACCTACGGGGTCTTCGACGAGGGTCGATTCGTCGAAGCGGGCTCCGCGATCGAACCCTTCGACACGCGTTTCGGCCGCTTCGGGCTCCTCGTCTGCGAAGATGCCTGGCACTCCATGAGCGGGACGATCCTCGCGGTCGGTGGCGCCGAGCTCATCCTGGTCCCGAGCGCCTCACCGTCGCGCGACTTCCGTCCAGGTCACGGCGGCCGGCCGGCGAACCTCGCGCGTTGGGACCAGCTCGCTCCGGGTATCGCCGTGGAACACGGGGTCTTCGTCGCCGTGGCGCAACTCACCGGGTCGGAAGGGGGCAAGCTCTTTCCCGGTGGATCGTTGGCCGCAGATCCCCTCGGGACGGTCATCGGGCGAGGTCCCCTCTACGAAGAGGGCGTCACGATCGCCCGGATGGACGCCGGCATGATCGTGCGGGCCCGGACCGGCGCACCCCTGCTGTCGGACCTCGAACGCATGCTTCCACGGCTGGAGGCTTCTCTACGAAACGCCCATGCATGGGCGGAGGCGGCGCACCGAACTCCGTCGGAGCCGAAGCCGGCCATGGTCGGGAGGGTCGCGGTCGACGCACCGGCCGTGGCACCCGCCGAGACCTCGACGCTCGACCTCGACGTGGCGCTCGTCGAGCAGTCCCTCATCGAGTTCATCCGCGAGGAGGTTCAGCGAAAGCGGGGATTCGAGCGAGTGGTGATCGGCGTCTCCGGGGGCGTGGACTCCGCCGTCTCCCTGTTCCTCGCCTGTCGCGCGCTCGGCCCCGAGAACGTGTTCGGCTTCCGTCTCCCTTACCGGACCTCCAGCGTGGAGAGCCTCGAGCACGCCAAACTCGCGCTGGAGGCCGCAGGCGCGCAGGAACGGACGATTGAGATTTCGGAACCCATCGACCGTTACGTCGAACAGTACGAGCCGGACATCTCTCCTACGCGCAAGGGCAATCTCATGGCTCGACTGAGGGCCGTGGTGTTGTTCGACCAGTCCGCCAAGCTCCGCGCCCTGCCGCTCGGCACGGGCAACAAGAGTGAGCGTCTGCTCGGATACTTCACGTGGCACGCGGACGACTCTCCGCCGATCAATCCGATCGGAGATCTCTTCAAGACCCAGGTATGGGCGTTGGCACGCCACCTGGGCGTCCCCGAGGTGATCGTCGAGAAGCCGGCCACGGCCGACCTGGTGCAGGGGGTGGACGATGAAGACGAGTTGGGGGTCTCCTACCACGCCGCCGACCCGATCCTGCACGCCCTCCTCAGCGGGTACCGGCGGGAGGACCTGCCCGGACTGGGGTTCGACCCGGCTGCCGTGGACATCGTGTGGCGCCGGCTCCACTCGACACACTGGAAGCGGGAGCTTCCGACGGTCGCGGTACTTTCGTCGAGCGCCATCGGCGAGTTCTACCTGCGTCCGGTGGATTACTGAGCGAAGCAGACGCGCCCGCCCACCTCCCTCGGGCTCCGGCCGCTCTGGTCCGAGAGGCCGCACGCGCTAGATTTCCCCGTCCGGGCCGTTGGCGCTGCGGACACCGTTTATCTCCTCGTGTTCCGGACCGCGATGCTGCTCGTCATCGACAACTACGACTCGTTCACGTTCAACCTCGTCCAACTCCTCGGCGACCTCGGTGAGGATCCCGTGGTCGTCAGGAACGATCAGCGTAGCGTGGCGGAGATTCGGGCCCTGTCGCCCGACCGCATCGTGGTCTCACCAGGCCCGTGCACGCCCACGGAGGCCGGAGTGAGCGTCGACGTGATCCGGTCGCTGGGCGGGGAGGGAACGCCGGTCCTGGGAGTGTGCCTGGGGCACCAGAGCCTCGGGGAGGCATTCGGGGGGCGCACGATCCGTGCACGCAGGACGATGCACGGCAAGACCGGGCCGATCCGCCATACCGGCGAGGGGCTCTTCCGGGGCCTTCCGAAGACCTTCGACGTGGCTCGCTACCACTCCCTCGTCACCGACACGTCTGTGCTTCCCGACGTCCTCCTGCCGGTCGCATGGAGCACGGACGAAGCGGACGAGGGCGAGATCCAGGCCATGCGGCACCGCGAGCTTCCCCTGTGGGGGGTGCAATTCCACCCCGAGTCGCTCTTCAGCGAGCACGGGTCCAAGCTCCTTTCGAACTTCCTGACCCTGTGACGGTCGGGCGAGGAGGAGTGCGCCGTGATCGGGTTGACCCTCCCCCCCGAGCACCGGTAGCTTTCTTGGCGTGAATTTTGCATACTCGTCGCGCGCGCCTCTCCACCGGGCGGATTCATGAGTCACCGAGTTCTGGGCGTGGTTCCGGCTCGGTTGGCCTCGACCCGGTTGCCCGAGAAGCCCCTGTACCCGATCCTCGGGCGCCCACTCATCGAGTGGGTTTGGAGACGTGTCTCCACGATGCAGATCCTCGACGATCTGGTGGTGGCCACGGATTCCGAGCGCATCGCGGACGTCTGCCGAGCCTTCGGCGCGCACGTGACGCTCACGTCGGCCGATCACGAGTCGGGAACCGACCGCGTCGCCGAGGTGGCCGAGCGTCCCGAGTACAACGACTTCACCCATGTGGCGAACATCCAGGGCGATGAGCCGCTCCTGCGGCAGGACGACCTGGCTCAGGCGGTCTCGCTGGTCACCGAAGGCGGCTGGGACGTAGGCACGTGCGCGGCACCCCTGGGGGATGCGGACGCCTACTTCGATCCCTCGGTCGTCAAGGTGGCGGCGACCTCCGACGGGCGGGCGCTCTATTTCTCACGAGCGCCGATCCCGCACCGACGCGATGAGCCGCCGCGGCCCGTCGATCTGGCCGGAGCGCCCTTCCTGAGGCACCTCGGCATCTACACGTACAGTCGTGACGCGCTCAGGCGATGGGTGGAGATGGAGCCTTCTCCACTCGAGCGTCTCGAGCGTCTCGAGCAGCTGAGGGCCCTCGAAGGAGGGCTCCGGATCGGCGTGGCCGTCGTCGAGGCCGCCGCCGCCGGAATAGATACGCCGGACGATGTCGTCCGGATCGAACGGCAGTTGAACCAGCACGGAACCACCATTTTCGCATGACGGAAGCCATGACCGATTCGGACGAGCGCCAGACCAAGTACATCTTCGTGACGGGCGGCGTGGTGTCGTCCCTGGGCAAGGGGATCGCCGCCGCGTCGATCGGGCGTCTGCTCAAGGAGCGCGGCCTACGGGTCACGCTCCAGAAGTTCGACCCGTACATCAACGTCGACCCGGGCACGCTGTCGCCGTTCCAGCATGGCGAGGTGTTTGTCACGGACGACGGGGCCGAGACCGACCTAGATCTCGGGCACTACGAGCGCTTCATCGACCAGTCGCTGTCCCAGGCGAACAACATCACCACGGGGCGCATCTACCAGAGCGTCATCTCCAAGGAGCGCAGGGGAGACTACCTCGGCTCCACGGTGCAGGTGATCCCGCACATCACGGACGAGATCAAGGGTGCCATCCGGCGCCTGGCCCCGGAAAACGACGTCGTGATCACCGAGATCGGAGGCACCGTCGGCGACATCGAGTCGCTTCCGTTCCTGGAGGCGATCCGGCAGTTCCGCGTCGACGTGGGCCGGAAAAACGCCATCTTCGTGCACCTCACGCTGATTCCGTACATCGCCGCCGCGGGCGAGCTCAAGACCAAGCCGACGCAGCATTCGGTGCGCGAGCTCATGGAGATCGGAATTCAGCCGCACGTTCTGATCTGCCGCACCGAGCACCCGCTCTCGGACGAGATCCGCCGCAAGATCGCGCTCTTCACGAACGTGGAATCGGACGGCGTCATCGAGGCGCGCGACATGGAGTCGATCTACGAAGTCCCGCTCAGCTTGAAGCAGCAGAAACTCGACGACGTGATCCTGCAGCGCCTCGGCCTCGACATGCCCCAGCCGGACCTCACCCGTTGGGAGCAGATGGTCGAGACCATCAAGCATCCGAAATCGGGAGAGGCGCACATCGCGGTGGTCGGGAAGTACACGGCGCTGGTGGACTCCTACAAGTCGATCCAGGAGTCCCTGATCCACGGAGGCATCGCGAACGACGTGAAGGTCCACACCGAGTGGCTCTCGTCCGAGCGGTTCGGCAAGGGCGCCGACGTGGGCGCGATCCTCTCGCAGTACGATGGGCTCCTGATTCCGGGAGGATTCGGCCCGCGCGGGGTCGAGGGCATGCTCGAAGCCATCCGCTGGGCGCGTGAGCACGAGTTGCCGTTCTTCGGCATCTGCCTCGGGCTGCAGTGCGCGGTCATCGAGTTCGCCCGCAACGTATGCGGGCTCCAGGAGTCGCACTCCTCGGAGTTCTCCCAGGACGTGTCCGACGCAGTCATCTGCCTGCTGGACTCACAGTTACAGGTGACGACCAAAGGCGGCACGATGCGTCTGGGCGCGTACCCCTGTTCGCTCGAGGAAGGAACCCGGGCACGCGAAATCTACGGCGAGTCGGAGATCTCGGAGCGGCACCGGCATCGATTCGAGGTCAACAACCACTACCGGGACCCGTTGACCGAGCACGGGCTCACGATCAGCGGTACGTCACCGGACGGCGGGCTCGTCGAGATCATCGAGATCTCCGAGCACCCCTGGTTCATCGCGGCCCAGTTCCATCCGGAGCTCAAGAGCCGCCCGACTCGCCCGCACCCGCTGTTCGCTTCGTTCGTGGAGGCGGCGACCCGGTTTCGCAACGAGCGGAGCGGCGCCCGGACCGAGGAACCCGCGCGTGTCTGATTCCGACGCCAACCCGTTCGCCTCGTTTCCGATCATCTCGGGTCCGTGCGTCCTCGAAGACGACGCGCTGAACCTCACGGTGGCCAGAGCCGTCGCGGAGTGGGGACGACACTTCTCGCTCCCGGTCATCTTCAAGGCTTCGTTCGACAAGGCCAATCGGTCGAAGCTCGATTCGCCGCGCGGTCCGGGCATCCGCGAAGGGTTGGCCAGGCTCGCGACCGTCAAGCAGGAGACCGGTCTTCCCGTTCTGACCGACATCCATGAGCCGGACCACGCGGAGCTGGCCGCCGAGGTGGTCGACGTGCTCCAGATTCCGGCGTTCCTCTGCCGTCAAACCGACCTTCTCGTGGCCGCGGGTCGCACCGGGAAGCCGGTGAACATCAAGAAGGGCCAGTGGATGGCGCCTGAAGAGCTGGCTCCCGCGGTCGAGAAGGTCCGCGCGTCGGGCGCGCCAGCGGTGGCGGTGACGGAGCGCGGAACGTTCTTCGGCTACGGCAACCTCGTGGTGGACATGCGGTCCTTCACGCGCCTCGCCGAAGCGACGGGGGCGACGACCATCTTCGACGGGACACACTCGGTCCAGCGACCGGGACTCGCCGACGGGTCGAGCGGCGGAGACCCCAGGCACATCCCGGCGCTGGTCCGCGCGGCGGTGGCCGCCGGGTGCGGAGGGCTGTTCCTCGAAACGCATCCGAACCCAGAATCGGCCCCCTCCGACGGGTCCAACATGCTTCCGATCGAGCGCATGGAGACGTTGCTCGAGACGGTCGTCACGCTGCGGCGCGCACTGGGCCCGACTCCGGCGGGTGCCCGATGACCGTGCGGCCGATCCCCCGGGAACTCGCGACCCGGGTCAAGCTCGTCATCTTCGATGTCGATGGGGTCCTCACCGATGCAGGCGTGTATCTCGGTTCCTCAAAGGAAGGTGAGCCCATTGAGCTCAAGCGTTTTGACATCCAGGACGGCGTAGGGATCAAGATGCTGGTGTGGGCCGGACTCGAGGTCGCCTGGGTCTCCGGTCGCGTCTCGCCCGCGACGACCCTCCGCGCTCTGGATCTCGGCGTGGACGAGTGCCATCAGGAGCCGAACGCATTCAAGCTCGGCGTGGTACGAGACCTGATGGAGCGGAAGAGAGTGACGTGGGAGGAAGTGGCGATGATCGCGGACGACATCCCGGACCTCGCGGTATTCGAACAAGTGGGTCTCAAGGCGGCCGTGGCGAACGCGACCCCCCCGGTCGCGCGTCTCGCGGACTGGCAGGCGGCGCGGAACGGAGGGCAGGGGGCCGTGCGTGAGTTCTCCGATGCCCTCCTCGAAGCCCGTGGCGAGCTCGACGCGGTCATCGAGCGCTACGTGGACGAGCGGCGGAACGCCCCGTGATGTCCGGAGACCTCTCCCTGATCGAAGAGGGCCGCCGCGTGCTCGCCGCCGAGGCGGCCGCCGTCCAGGCGCTGGTGCCGCGCCTGGGGGACGCCTTCGCCGGGGCGTGTCGCATGGTCGCGGACGCGCCGGGACGGATCGTCCTCAGCGGGATCGGCAAGAGCGGGCATATCGCACGCAAGCTCGCGGGCACGCTCACGTCCACCGGCACGCCGGCCACCTTCATGCACGCCGTCGAGGCGATGCACGGCGACTTGGGCATCGTCGGGCGCGGGGACGTGGCGATTCTCGTCTCGAGATCGGGCCGGGGCTCCGAGATCGGTGGCCTCCTGGGTTACCTCGGACGCCTGGGCACACCGATCATCGCGCTCACAGGCGATCTCGACAGTGATCTCGCGCGCAACGCGAACGTGGTCTTGGACTGCTCAGTGGCCGCCGAGGCCTGCCCGATGAACTTGACGCCCACGTCGTCCACCTCGGCCGCGCTCGCCATGGGTGACGCGCTCGCCATGGTGGTCCTCCAGCTGAAAGGCTTCGCGTCGGACGACTTCGCCGCGCTGCACCCCGGTGGCGCCCTGGGCCTCAAGCTGACCCTGAGGGTGGCCGACGTGATGGTCGGAGAAGGCTATCCCTGGCTCCAGGAAGGAGCGACCATGCGCGACGCGATTCCGCCCCTGGCGGAGCAGCGCGGCACGGTGCCGGTCGTCGACGGCGAGCGACGGGTGGTGGGCATCGTGACCTCGGGAGACCTCACGCGCCTGATGGAGCACGACGAAGCCTTTCTCGAGCGCGGCGTCGATGCCGTCATGACGAGAACGCCCAAGACGGCCGCTCCGAACGAGCTGGGAGCCGTCGCGGTGCACCGCATGGAGACCCACGGCATCATGGCACTGCCGGTCGTGGACGCGGACCATCGCCTGGTGGGCATCGTGCACCTGCACGACCTGATGCGCTCGGGGGCCGTATGATGTGCCGGCGCCGGCTTCTGCTCCGCGACCTGCCGCTGCTCGCCCTGGCGGCGACGCTGGCGACCGCATGCGCGGACGCGACCGAAGCTCCCATCGCGGATCCCGACCTTCTGAATCTGGAAGCCGACAACATCATCTACGGCATGTCCAGCTACCTCACCACGAACGGAATCCGCGAAGGCCGGATCGAGGCGGACACCGCCTATATGTACGTCGATTCGGCGCACGTCGACCTGCGCGTCATGACCATCGTCTTCCACAACGAGGACGGACGGCCGCGGGCCACCGTGACGGGCCGCACCGGAGAATGGGACCAAGACCGGGACATCATGGTCGCCCGCGGTGACGTACTCCTGGTCGTGCACGAGGACGGACGCGAGATCCGCACCGAGGAGCTCCACTACGACGCATACGGGGAGAGAATCTGGAGCGACTCGGCCACCACACAGACGCTCCCGGACGGCACCGTCACGCGCGGCTCGTCCTTCGAGTCCGACCTCGGATTCGAAGATCTACGCATCGAAAACGTGCGAGGAGGTGCCCGTGCGGCACCCTGAGCCGATGGAGACGTCGACGTCCGGGGGCCGGTCCCACCGTCGGTGGCTCGGCACGCTCGCGCTCTGTGCGACCCTGAGCCTTCTCAGTGTCGTGCCCCTCGCGGCCCAGGACGGATGCACGTTCGGGGAAGAGGGAAACGATGTCTTGCGGCAGGTCACGCTCCCGGGTGGCGAGGCCATCTACTACGTGACTCGTCCCCATCTGGTCTGCGAGGAAGGCATCCAGATCTGGGCCGACTCCGCTGTCGCGTTCACGACTTCGAACATGGCGCACCTCATCGGTTCCGTGCGGTACGAGGATCCGCGGCGGTCGCTGGTCTCCGATGAGGCACGCTACTTCTCGGCGGTCGGCCGGCTACAGGCTGAAGGTGGACTACGAATCGAGGACCGGGACGAGGGCTCCGTGGTCGAGAACGGCGCCCTCGTCTACCTGCGTGAGACGTCGTTCCGCGACGAGGAGTCGATGACGGTCACGACCGGGGCCGACCGGGTTCGTCCGAGGGCTACGATGAGCGCGGAGGCGCCGGAAGCGGATTCCTCGGCGGTCGAAGCCGCCGGATCTGAAGAACCCCGCATCTACGTCGTCGAGGGCGACGAGATCCTTTCGAGGGGTGGGAACTACCTCCGGTCCGTGGGAGCGGTGGAGCTCACCTTCGACTCCGTCGTCGCGTTCGCCGACACGCTCGAATACCGCGAAGCCACGGACGACATGGAGCTTCGCGGAGGCGCCTCGGTCAACGCTCCGGAGTACACGCTCACCGGAGCGCGCATCGACCTCACGACGCCGACCCCTCAGCAACGAGAGATCCGGGCGCTCCGCGAAGCGGTCCTGACCGGAAACGATCTCGTCCTGACTGCGGAGCGCATCTTCCTCTTCGCCCGCGAGGAGCAGCTCCAGCGGCTGGTCGCGCTCCCCCCCGAGACCGACAGCACCCTCACGGCTCCCGATTCGGCGTCACCTCCCACGCGGCCCCATGCCGTCGCCGACGAATTCGAGATCACCGCCGACTCGCTCGACATCCTCGCTCCGGCGGAGACGTTGGAGCGGATCTTCGCCGCGGGACGGGCACGGAGCGTATCCCACGCGCGGGATTCGCTGAACGTGGAGATCCTCCCCGAGGCGGCGAGATCCGACTGGCTGGAAGGCGACACGATTATCGTGACGTTCGTCCCCGGCGCCGAGGAGACTCCCGACGACGACACCGAACCTCGGGCGGGCGCGATGGTCGAGCGCATTGTCGCGATCGTCGCGGCCCGGAGCCTCTACCGGATGACACCTTCGGACGCGAGCGCGCTTGCGGGCGAAGATCCCCCGGCGGTGCACTACGTCGTCGGCGACCGCATCACGATCGTCATGCGGGACGGTGAGGTCGACCGCATGGAGGTCGAGGGCGCGGCCACCGGCTTCCACCTCGAGCCCCTCCGACCGGGTCCGGAATCATGACGGCCGACGTGATGCCGCCCGGGTTGGCCTCATGGGTGGAAGGCCTCCGGCCGGACGAGCTCACACCGCTCATCGCCCTCCGCGCGGCCATCGCCCACGCCGAGGAAGGCCGCGTGCCCCACGTCGCGTGGATGGAAGCCATTCGCCTCCGCTTGGCCGAGACGGCATCCCGCATGGGGACCTACGGCATCTCGACGCTCGAAGGCGGAGACGGAGACCGGAATCTGGAAGATATGTTGAAACTCAGGGTCCTCCCGAAGTTGGAATCGGCCGGGATCCGCATGGACGGGGCCGCGCCCGAACGGGCGCTGGTGCTCGACGACGCCCTGACCGAGGCGATCAGGCTCGACCGACCGGCGCTCCTGGAGGTGCTGGACCACGAGTTGGACCAGAGGGAGGAAGCCCGCGCCGCCCGGTTCACGACGCCGTCCACACCCGCGGTATCCGGGAGCAGCCGGTTCGAAGGGAAGGGACTGACGAAGGCCTATCAGAGACGCAAGGTGGTCGACGACGTCGACATCGAGGTCTCCCAGTCCGAGATCGTCGGCCTCCTTGGGCCGAACGGGGCAGGGAAGACCACCACCTTTTACATGCTGGTCGGGCTGATCTCGCCCGATTCCGGATCCGTGGCACTCGACGGGCGGGACCTGACCCGCACGCCCATGTACAAGCGTGCTCGCAAAGGAATCGGCTATCTCGCGCAAGAACCTTCTATCTTTAGAAAGCTGAGCGTCGAGGAGAACGTCCTGGCCATCCTCCAGACCCTGGGTCTTCCACGAGCCGAGGAACGGAAGCGCCTGGACGAGCTTCTCGGCGAGCTGGGACTCACCGGACTGAGGAAGAGCAAAGCGTATGCGTTGTCCGGTGGAGAACGGCGCCGCCTGGAAATCACGCGGGCCCTGGTCCAGCACCCAAAGTTCATGCTGCTGGACGAGCCATTCGCGGGCATCGACCCCATCGCGGTCAACGATATTCAACAGATCGTGCGCGGCGTGCGCGAGAGGGGAATCGGTGTGATCATCTCGGACCACAACGTCGAGCAGACCCTCGATATCGTCGATCGAGCCTACATCATGTACGAAGGACGCATCCGCGTGAGCGGAAGTGTGTCGGAGTTGGTATGGAACGACGAGGTGGCCGAGATCTACCTCGGTCCAACGCTGACCGCGCGCATGCGCGGGCGGTACGCGCGTCCCCCGGCAACCGAAAGCGAACGGGTCTGACCCGATGAGCCAACTCAACACGAAGCTCTACCAGGGCACGCAACTCCGGCAGGAGATGCGGATCAACCCTCGTCTGTATCAGGCGATGGAATTGCTCTATATGCCCTTGCTCGACTTGCAGCAACATCTCAAGGAGGAGTTGGCCGAAAACCCTTTCCTGGAGATGTCCGAGGCGGACGAGCAGCAGGAGGTCGAGCTCAAGGAGGACACGACCGACGAGCCGCTCGGCGACGAAGTCGACTGGGAGGAGATCCTGCTCGACGGCTTCGACGTGGGCGGACGTCGCCAACAGTACGAGCACAAGGAGTACATCGAGCCGACACCGGTCGAGACCCCTGATCTACGCGATCACCTCGACGAGCAGCTACGCATGCTCGCGCTTTCCGATCGAGATCTCCGCATGGGTGAGGAGATCATCGGAAACGTCGACGAGACCGGCATGCTGGTCTGCTCCCTGGAGGAGACCGTGGCGGGCGCGAACCAGTGGCTCGAAGAGGTCCGGCCGGTCGCCATCACCAAGGCGAAGGAGATCGAGGACGACGACGAGAGAGCCGAAGAGCTGGCCGAAATCGAATCGGAGCTGCGTCCCTACGAGCTCGAAGACGCCGAGCGCATGCTCCGGGTGGTGCAGACGATGGATCCGCCCGGGGTGGCCGCCCGGGACATCCGTGAGTGCATCCTCATTCAGCTCAGCGAGGGAGAGCACGAGGACCCGGTCGCCCGGACCATCGTGGAGGACCACTTCGACGCGCTCGTCAACCACCGCTGGGGGGACATCGCGAAGGAGCTCGGCCTCTCGGCCAAGGACGTGCAGGACGCGGCAGACCGGATCAGCGATCTGGACGCGAAGCCTGGGCTGAAGCACTCGCCCGAGCCGGACCACTACATCACCCCCGATCTCATCGTCGAAAAGATCGACGGGGAATACATGGTCTTCGCGAACGACACCAGCCTCCCGCGCCTGCGTATCTCGAGGTCCTACCGCGAGGTCGCCCGTGACAAGAACAAGTTCACCGGGGAGAACAAGGAGTTCATCTCCGCGAAGCTGAACTCCGCCAACTGGATGATCCAGGCCATCGAGCAGCGCCGCCAGACCATGCTGAAGGTCATGGGCTTCATCGTGGACCGGCAGCGTGAGTTCTTCGAGCGCGGCGTCCAGTACCTGCGTCCGCTCACGCTGCGTGAAGTCGCGGACCACATCGAGATGCACGAGTCGACGGTGTCCCGGGTGACGAACCAGAAGTTCGTGCAGACACCACGGGGGGTCTTCTCGCTCAAGTACTTCTTCTCGAGCGGTCTCTCGACCATGAGCGGTGAGGACATCTCGGCCCGGGGCGTGAAGGACATGATCAAGACCATGGTCCACGACGAGGATCCCAAGAAGCCCCTGACGGACCAGGCGATCGTGACCCTGCTGAAGAACGAAGGTGTCAAGATCGCTCGCCGCACCGTGGCGAAGTACCGCGACCAGATGGGAATTCTCCCGGCCCGCATGAGAAAGCGTGTCTGAACTCGGGGAGCGGATGCGCCGCGACTTCGCGGTCGTGGTCCCCGCGTTCAACGAGGCTCCCGTCATCCAGGACCTCGTGAGGGAGCTTCGGGAGGCGTTCGAGCGTCACCATCTCGACGGCGAGGTCCTGCTCGTCGACGATGGATCCACCGATGGCACTGCGGAGATCGCCGAGCGCGAAGCTTCGGGGTGGCCCGGCTTCCGCGTGCTCCGTCATGCGGCGAACCGCGGCAAGACGGAAGCGATGACGACCGCGGCGGCAGCCACCGACCGGAGCTATCTGGTGCTCTTCGACGCCGACCTGCAGCACCTTCCGGACGAGATCCCCAGATTTCTGGCGAAGCTCGAGGAGGGATGGGACATCGTCACGGGCCGCAAGATCGGGCACTACGACAAGAGGGCGGTGTCGTCGGCATACAACCGATTATCCCACAAGATCTTCCAGGTGCCGGTGTCGGACCTCAACTCGATGAAGGCCTTCCGGCGAGACGTCCTCGAGGACATCCAGCTGCGCCACGACTGGCACCGTTTCTTCGTGGTTCTCGCTCACGCGCGCGGCGCGTCCGTGACGGAGATCGACATCGACCTCCACCCGCGCAGGGCCGGGACTTCGAAGTTCCAGGGTCCCTTCAGGATCCTCGTCGGGCTCTTCGACCTGGTGTCGGTCTGGTTCCTCCTCCTGTTCTCCAGGAAGCCCCTGTTGCTCTTCGGCGGCAGCGGGTTGGTCCTCGCGCTGCTGGGCGTGCTCGTCGCCCTGATCACGACCTATTTCCGCTTCGTCCACCCGATGCTGGGCTTCGAGCACTACATCCCACCCATGGGCTACAGACCGCTCCTCTACCTCGTGATGCTCCTCGAGACGCTCGGCTTCGTCCTCGTCGGATTCGGGCTGGTGTCGGAGCAGGTGGCCCAGGTACGCGACGAGCTGGAAGCCATCCGCAGACGGGAGCACTGAGCACGGTGTCGAAGAAGGTCCTGGTCGTCGTAGGGACCCGCCCCGAGGCCATCAAGATGGCGCCGGTGGCGCGGGCCCTCGCGAACGATCCCGATATCGTCGTGGAGGTCGCGCTGACCGGTCAGCACGGGGACCTCGTGGACCAGGCCCTGCTCGCGTTCGGCACGAAGCCGACCTATGACCTCGGCATCATGCGCCCCGACCAGACCCTGTACGACGTCGTGCACGGGGTCCTCGACGGGCTTCGGGATGTCGTGCGGTCCTCTCGGCCCGACCTCCTCCTGGTGCAGGGGGATACCGCCACCGTGTTCGCGGCCTCGCTGGTGGCGTTCTTCGAGCACGTGCGTGTGGGCCACGTCGAGGCCGGCCTCCGGAGCGGGATGGACCGCACCAAGCCCTTTCCCGAGGAGATGTTCCGGCGCCTCACGGACGTGATCGCCGATCTGTACTTCGCGCCGACGCCTCGGGCGCGCGACGCCCTTCTGGGGGAGGACGTGCCACCCGAACGGGTCTTCGTGACCGGAAACACCGTCGTGGACGCCCTCCGGTCGGCCGCCGCGCAGGAGCGGCCGGTCGAGGACCCCGAGCTGAAAGCCGTGATGGACGATCCGTCCGTCCAGCTCGTTCTGCTGACCGCGCACCGGCGAGAGTCCTTCGGCACGCCGATCCGGGCGGTATTCCAGGCCGTCCGGGCCCTCGCGGACCTCGCGACGGACGCGCGCATCGTGTACCCGGTCCACCCGAACCCGAACGTCTCCGTCCCCGCTCGAGAGCTCCTCTCCGGACATCCACGCATCGCGCTCACGCCGCCGCTCGGGTATTTCGACATGGTGGCGGCGTTGAAGCGGGCCGACCTCGTCCTCACGGACTCGGGAGGCATCCAGGAAGAGGCCCCGACCTTCGGAGCGCCGGTCCTGGTGCTGCGAGACCGCACGGAACGGCCGGAAGGCGTCGAAGCCGGGGTGGCCGAGCTGGTCGGCACCGACCGGAGCCTGATCCTCGCCCGCAGCCGCGCGCTTCTGAGGGAGGGAAGAGCTGGCGGGCCGGTCCGCCAGCCTTTCGGAGACGGCCACGCCGCCGAGCGGATCGCGGACATCGTGGCCGCGCAGCTCACCGGCCGCGCGCGCACGACGACGGACTGGACGCCGTGAACATCCTGATGCACTGCGTCTACTTTCCACCGGAGGTGGGAGGTCTGGAGAGCCACGTCTTCTACCTCTGTCGCGGGCTCGCCGCCCGCGGGCACGACGTGAGCGTGGTGACGTCGCGGTCCAAGCCGGACCTGGCCGACTTCGAGACGCTGGACGGGGTCCGCGTGTGGCGAACCGCGCTCCCCGCCCGGAACACCGCAGGTTGGGCGTTCCACGCCTTCGGATCGATGCCCAGGTTCGGCGCGCTCGCTCGAAACGCCGACGTGATGCACGCACAGGACATCGCCGCCGTCCTGCCCTGCATGGTCGCCCGACGGGCCGCGGGAGGTACGCCGTTCGTCACGACCTACCACTCGAGTCATTTCCTGCGCCGGGCGGGCTCGCCGTTCTGGCGTCCCATCTTCAAGCGCTTCATCCGCTCGGCCGACCACAACCTCGCGGCCAGCAACGAGATCGCCGAGGTCGCCCGGGCCATCGAGCCGGGGAGCACGGTCGAGGCCCTGACGAACGGCGTGGAGACCCGGTTGTTCCGCAGGACGGCACCCGCGTTGTCCCCACCGCCGGAAGGACGCAGGAGGATGCTCGTCCCGCGCCGCCTTTTCCAGAAGAACGGGGTCGAGCACCTGGTGCGCGCCATGCCGGCCATCGTGGAGCACGTCGATGCGGAAGCGGTGCTCATCGGAGACGGACCCGAGCGGCCGCGGCTCGAGGCCCTGGCCGCGGAACTCGGTGTTTCCGATCGCGTGATCTTCCTGGGATCCCGGCCCCATGCCGACATGCCCGGTCTGCTCTCCAGCGGGGACCTGGCGGTCTTTCCGTCCCTCATGGAAGCCACGTCCGTGGCGGCGCTGGAGGCGATGGCGTGTGAAGTACCCGTCGCCGCCTCCCGCGTGGGGGGACTGCCCGAGATCGTGGACGACTCGGTAGGCACGCTCTTCGAGCCGGCCGATCCGGCCTCTCTGGCACGGGCGGTGGTGGAACTCCTCCAGGGAGGTCAGCTTTCCACGCTCGGAGTCGCCGCGCGCCGCCGGGTCGTCGAGCAATGGAGCAACGACCGGCTGGTGGAACGGCACATCGCGATCTACGAAGACGTCGTGGCGCGAAGCGGACGGAGAGGAGGCATTCGTGGCTGAAGGACGCAGGGGACGCCGCTCGGGCAAGGAAGGGAAGCGCCCCGGCCGGAGGGGATCGCCGAAGGGGTCGAGCGGTCCGGGGACGGGCGGGGCTGCGCCGGGGTCGGACCCGGCGTTCCCGGCCTGGTTGCCGGCCGTGCTCTTCATCGGCCTGGGGCTCTTCGTGTTCCGCGAGTTCGTCTTCAGCGACCGGATGCTCTTCGGCGGCGACACCCTCGGGCTCGGATACGTGGCCCGCGCGCTCTACGCCGAAGCCCTGAGAGAGCTAGGGACGATTCCCCTCTGGGCGCCCCACATCCTGGGCGGCACCCCCTTCATCGAGGCTCTCTCCGGGGGAGACTCGCTGTACCCGCCTTCGGTTCTCCTGTTGATGGCGCTCGAGCCGTACCGCGCGCTCGGTTGGAAGCTGGTGCTGCACGTGATCGCCGCGGGATTCTTCATGTTCGCCTGGATCCGGGCGATCGGGGCGTCGAGGTCCGCGGCCGTCCTGGCGGGCACGGCGTACATGCTCGCGCCCTTCTTCGTCAGCTTCGTGCATCCGGGCCACGACGGGAAGATGTTCGTCACCGCCCTAACCCCGCTCCTCTTCTGGGCGGTGGAGAAGCACTTCACTGGGCCGCGCATCTGGACCTTCTCCGCGACCGCTCTGGTGGTGGCTTCGGTCATCCTCACCACGCACTTCCAGATGGCCTACTTCCTGTTCGGCGGGGTCGGGCTGTTCGCGATCTTCCGGACGGTGCAGCAGTGGCGCGGAACCGGACCGGGCGCGCTACCGCGGGACGGCGATGCGGATGGGGACGCTCCGGGCGGGACCCAGCTCCGCCCCGCGGCGAGCCGATTCGGTCTCTTCCTGGCCGCCGCCGTCGTCGGTGCGGGCATCGGAGGCGTGCAGCTCATTCCGGCCGTGGACTACGTCGGCGAGCACTCCCGCCGCATCCAGACCACGCGCGCGGCCGCCGGAGAGAGCGGCGTGGCCTGGTCCAGCTCGTGGTCGATCCATCCCGAAGAGGCCCTCTCGCTGATCGTGCCGGAATTCGCCGGGAACAACGCCTCCGGAGCCGCCTGGGCCGAGAACAGCTACTGGGGCCGGAATGCGTTCAAGGACAACCACGAGTACGCCGGCCTCATCGTGCTCCTGCTGGCGGCGGTTTCGTTCATGGGCGGACCGCGCCGCAGCCTGCGGTTGTTCTTCGCGGGTCTCGCCGTGGTGGCGTTCCTGTTCGCCCTCGGTGCGAACACCCCCGTTTGGCGCATCTTCTACGAGGTGGTGCCGGGCATCCGGCTCTTCCGGGCACCGTCACAGGCCCTGCTGCTCTTCGGATTCGGGACGGTGACCCTCGCCGGGCTCGGGCTCGACCGTCTGCTGGAGCTCGCCCGTCGACGCGACGATCCCGCCTGGAGCGGCGTGCTCAAGCTGTTGGGCGGCACGCTCGCGGGCTTGACCCTACTCGCCCTGCTGATCAGCTCGGGGACCTTCACGACGGTCTGGACCTCCACGATCTACTCCGAGATCCATCCGCAACGCTTCGAGACGATGCAGGCGCACCTTCCGTTCATGGCGCGAGGCGCCTGGTTCGCCGTGCTGCTGGCCGGGGCCGCGTTTGGGCTCGTGTGGGCGTGCTGGAAGGGCCGACTCACGCCCCACGTCCTGGCCGCCGCGCTCGTCGCCCTCGTCGCGGTGGACGCCCTCCGGGTCGACGGAACCTTCGTCGAGACGCTCGACTTCGAGGAATGGGCCGCCCCGGACAAGAACATCCAAGCGGTGCTGGAGCGGGAGGCAGGGAGCGACGAGCCCTACCGACTCCTCTCCTTCCGGCGCGCCGGCCAGGACGTGCGCCCGGCGCTCCACGGCATCGAGCTCGCCGCGGGACACCATCCGAACGACCTGTCGCGCTATCGCGAGCTGATCGGGATGGTGGGATCTTCGAGTCCGCAGAACCTGGGCCAGGCCAACATTCGCCGGCTCCTGAACGTACGCTATATCTTGTGGCCGGACTTGGAGATGGGCGGATCCGTGGAAGGCCCGGTGGTCTCGCGCACCACGCTCGCCGACGGCCGTGCCTACGAGACGATGTTGGCCGACGACGGGCTCCCACGCGCTCGGCTGGTGGGCTCGGTCACCGTGAAGGGCGACGATGAGGCGGTTCCGTACATGTTGTCACCCGAGTTCGACCCGGAGCGCGAGGTCGTCCTGCCCGAGCCGCCTTCGGCCGCCCTCGCCGACGGGCCGGTGAGCGGCACGGTGACCTGGCTCGAGCGCACGCCGAACCGGCTCCGTCTCGAGGTCGAGTCGGACGGCGCGGCCCTGCTCGTCATCGCGGATAACTGGTACCCGGCTTGGCAGGCCTCGGTGAACGGAGAACATGCACCCGTGCTCAGGGCGTACCACACGCTCCGTGCCGTGCCGGTGCCAGCGGGGTCCTCCACCGTCGAGCTGGTGTACCGCTCGCAGGTGATCATCTGGAGCCTGCGCCTCAGCCTCCTCCTCACGCTGGCCATCGGCCTGGCACTCGGATGGAGCGCACTCGCCGGGCTCCGTCGCAAGGACGGGCCCTGAAGACGTGGGGACTCCGCGCCGGGCAGCTCGTCCTCACGGCGCTGGTGACGTGGTTCATCGTGTCCCGCGTGGGTCTGGGGCTCGACGAACTCCGGTCGCTGGATGCCGGAGTCTTGCGGCCCCGTCCGCTCCCGCTCGCTGCTTCGGTGCTCGTGCTCGCGTCGGGGTACTTCATGTCCGCCGGTCTGTGGGGCCGCATCGTGCGGGACCTCGGCGGACCCGCGCTCGGGCCACGCGTAAGCGTCCCGCTCTTCATGGTCGCCAACCTGGGCCGGTACGTGCCCGGCAAGGTCTGGCAGATCGCGAGCCTGGGGGGGGGGGGGGGGCCCCCCTTCGCGAATTCCATTTCCACCCCGTCGAGCGGGCGCGCCGCCACGGGGTTCCGGTCACCGTGGCCACCGCGGCCGCCGTCGTGGGGCAGGGGGTGGCGCTCGTCGCGGCCGCCCTGATCGGAGCCGTCGTGCTGTTCGCGAGCCCCGATCCCTACCCTTCCTGGGGCATCGCGACGCTCGGCGCGATCGTCGCCGCGCTCGCGCTCTCCGCGGTCCCCGGCGTCTACGGGCGGGTGCTCGGGGCGTGGTTCCGCCTGGCCCGAGCCGAGCGACCCTCCGCTCTCACCCCCGGAAAGGGATTCGAGTGGCTCACGCTCTATCTGCTCAACTGGGCCGTCTACGCGGTGGCCTTCGTCCTCCTGGCGTGGAGCTTCGGCTTGGACGGCCCTCCATGGGCCATGGGTTCGGCGTTCGCCGCCGCGTACATGCTCGGCTACGTGATGATCTTCGCTCCCGCCGGGCTCGGCCCGCGCGAGGGCTTCCTGATCGCGTTCCTGACGCCCCATGTCGGTCCGGGCGCCGCGGGCATGATCGCCATCGCCGCACGCCTCTGGACGACCGCAGTCGAGGTCGTGCCGGCGGCGGCGTTCTGGCTTCTCGGGA
The DNA here is from genome assembly GCA_040904885.1 of Gemmatimonadota bacterium. Lineage (GTDB taxonomy): Bacteria > Gemmatimonadota > Gemmatimonadetes > Longimicrobiales > Gaopeijiaceae > JAWLHJ01. Next base: position 30,893 of record JBBDSN010000085.1, read on the forward strand.
TGGTGAAGGGGTCCGCGCATGACGAATGAGGAACGCTTCCTGGTCATCGTCCCGACCTACAACGAAATCGATAACCTGCCGCGGAAGGCCCCGCTCATCCTCGATCAGGACCCCCGCATCCACCTCCTCGTCGTGGACGACGCGTCGCCGGACGGCACAGGCGCACTCGCGGACGATCTCGCGGCGGCGGAGCCCAGGATCCACGTACTGCATCGGCCGGGCAAGGAAGGTCTCGGTCCGGCCTATCTCGCCGGATTCCACTGGGGGCTCGAGCGGGGCTACGCCCTGTTGTTCGAGATGGACGCTGACATCTCGCATCCGCCCGAAGCCCTTCCGCGCATGATCGATCTCGCGGCGGGAAACGACGTCGTCATCGGCTCGCGCTACGTGGATGGGCGCGTCACCGTGTCCAACTGGCCCATGTCACGACTTCTGGTGAGCTACTTCGGCTCCTGGTACGCCCGGACGATCACGGGCATGCCGGTCCGGGACGCGACCGGCGGCTTCATCTGCTGGCACCGCGAGGTCCTGGAAGCCGTGGATCTCTCGCGGGTCCAGTCGAACGGCTACGCCTTCCAGATCGAGCTCAAATACCGGGCGTTCAAGAAGGGGTTCAAGCTCGTCGAGATCCCCATCCTCTTCACGGAACGCGACTTCGGCGAGTCGAAGATGTCCAAGAAGATCGTGCGGGAAGCCGTCTGGCGTGTGTGGTGGCTCCGAATTCAGGCCGTCCTGGGGCGCCTGTGAGCGCCCGTCCGATCGACCGTGAGTATTACGACTCGAGCGATTACTTCGAAGGAAGCGGCGCCGGGCACATCGTGGACGTCGACAGCCCGTTTCAGCGGTACCGCATCGACAAGGTCCTCGGCATCCATACGCCGGCACCCGGAGACCGGGTCGTGGACCTCGGGTGCGGCTGGGGAACGTTCTCCTTCGCGCTCGCGGATCGGGGGATCGAGGTGGTCGGCGTCGATTTCAGCACGCGATCCATCGAGTTCTGTGAAGCGAGAGCCCGGGAACGGTCCGGCCACGTTCCCACGTTCGTATGCGCCGACGCCGGGGAGACGGGTCTCGAAGCAGGGGCGTACGATGTCGTGATCGCGGCCGACCTCTTCGAGCACCTCTACCCGGAGGACTCCGCACGCGTCGCTCGTGAAGCGTTCCGTCTCCTCAAGCCCGGGGGTCGCTTCAGCACGTGGACACCCCATCGCGGGCATCTCCTCGAGATGCTCAAGCATCGGAACATCCTCCTGAAGCGCGACGTCACCCACGTCGACTACAAGTCGATGGACCGGATGAGGAAACTTCTCGAAGCGGCCGGCTTCCGGATCGAGCGGGCGTACTACGCCGAGTCGCACGTCCCCGGCCTGCGGGTCGTGGAACGCTTCCTGCAGAGTTGGGTTCCAATCCTGAGGCGCAGGATCGCGATGCTGGGGATCAAGCCAGGCGGCGCGGCGGCGGTCGACGACGCCACGGATGCCGACAGACGAGTGGATCCATAATGAGTTGGGAGATCGAGCGCCGTTACCTGATCCGGGTGCCGGACGACGCGTGGGCGACGTTCGGGCCCGGGACACCGCTCCGGCAGGGATACGTGGTCGCCGGTCCAGCGGCCGTCCGTATCCGCGCAGGGGAGCCCCGTGGCTTCGTGCTCACCTGCAAGAGCGGATCGGGCGTGCGCCGAAAGGAGGTGGAGGTGGTCGTTCCTGCCGAGATGGCAGAAGCGCTCTTCGATGTCGCCGGGGAGCGGGTCATCGAAAAGGTGCGACACCGGGTGGGTCCATGGGAGGTCGACCGATTCCAGGGCCCTCTCGCGGGGTTGGCGCTCCTCGAGATCGAGTTGGAAGACGAACAGCAAGCGGTCCCAGCACCGCCGCGGAACATCTCGATTATACAAGAGGTGACCGATGACAAACGCTTTGTCAGCAGCATGTTGGCATCCATGTCTCGTGAGGAGCAGGAGCAGTGGGTCAGACACGTATACATCGAGCTCGGCACGTGACTGAGCGCCGGCTTCCGCAAGGCCCGCTCCGGCACGGTCCGCGAGCGCTCGTCCGCGGAGGACCCTGGGTCGTGATGGCGCTGGCCGCCTGTACGATGGTCGGCTCTCCCGAGCTGGTCGATCCGCCCAGAACCGCCGACGACATCCCGAACGCCGTCCCGAGGGCCGAGCCGCCGAGCCCCTACGGCAACATGGCGGAGTACGAGCAGCGCGGACGGCGCTACCGCGTCCTGGACAGCTCGTACTACTACGACGAACGAGGGATCGCCTCCTGGTACGGTGAGGACTTCCACGGCCGACCGACGAGCAGCCAGGAGACGTACGACATGAATCTCATGACGGCCGCACACCGGACGCTCCCGCTGCCGTCCTACGTCGAGGTCACGAATCTCGCGAACGGACGTAAGGCCATCGTGCGGGTGAATGATCGCGGCCCGTTCCACGAGACGGACCGCCGCATCATCGACCTATCGTACGCAGCGGCCATCAAGTTGGGGATGGTCGGAGCCGGGACCGCGCCCGTGCGCGTGCGGGCCGTCGAGCCGTGGCAGAGCCGGACCCCATAGAGCGCCAACCCGGTAGAGCACGCGGGCTGTCGAGCACGTGGCCCGAGCAGAAGGGGAGCGACGGCCATGTCGAACAGCATGATGCAGTCCCTCGCTGGGAGTATAATGCAACATAATATGTATTATGCGAAGTCCATCCGGAAAGGCCAGGAGAGGCGACATCTACCTTCCAAATGCACGAACGCCAGCCCCCCGTGAAGAGGACCGGCGCTCGCGTGGGCCTTCGAAGCTGCCCGCGCCATGAATTCGCGGTCAGGTATCCTGACGCGCCTCGAGCTCGGCAATGCGCATCTGGAAATGCCCGCGAAGCGGATCGTCGTCCTGGAGCCCGTCGAGCGCGCGCTGATAGAGCGCGACGGCTCCCGACGAGTCCCCCTGCTGGTCGGCGCGGATCCGAGCGGCGGCCGACAACGCCTCCTGGATCTGGAACGACAGCTCCGACCGGTCCGCGACCCGGAGGTAGGCGCTCTCGGCCTCCGCCCATCGCTCGTCCTGCTCGTACGCCCTGGCGAGGAGCATGGCGGCCTGCATCTCGATCGGAGACCGTGGCCGCTCTCCGACGGGCTCCAGCACGGCCAGAGCCTGCTCTGGCTGGCCTTCCTTCAGGTAGAGCTCACCGAGCAACAAGCGGGCCTCGCCCTCGTAGGCCGTGCCGCCGTACCGCTCCAGAAACGTGATGAGCTGGTCCTGCGCGCCCTGCCGGTCCTCGATGGAGATCGACTGGTGCACCAGCTCGAGCTGCTGTGCGGCCTGCTCGTTGAGCGAGCCCCGATAGTTCCCGTAGTAGATGACGCCGGCGACAGCGATCACCGCGAGCACACCCAGCACGGTCATCACCTGCTGATTGGACTGAGCCCACCTGCGGAGGTCAAGGACCCGGGCGATGAAGAGATCGTCCGGTTCTTCCTTGCTCCGGTTGGTCCGGCCCTGGCCGGGTTGCCGCTTGGACATGACGGGGTCCACTTGGGTTGTTGGAGCGCTTCACCGGGCCCGGTGAAGCGGCTGAAAAGCTAGGTGGGGTGCCGATCCGGGTCAACGACGAGATCGAGATTCCCCCCTTGGACCGCCATCGCGTCACGAGTATCCTCGACCGTACGCCGCGCGCTCGTTCGTGGGCATGGGTTCCGAGCGACGCGTGAGCTCGACGTCCACGCTACACATGGAGGAAACGGATGGAGCGGATCTTCTTGGCCCTCGGCGCAGGACTCGCGGGGCTCGCCGTCGCGATCGGCGCGTTCGGCGCCCACGGGCTCCGGGCGACGCTGAGCGCGCAGGACCTCGCCACCTTCGAGACCGGCGTGCGCTACCACATGTACCACGCCCTCGCGCTGCTGACCGTGGCCTGGGTCGCCGACCGGTGGCCGACAATGGCGGTCACTGCGGCCGGATGGTCCTTCGTAGTCGGCATCCTGATCTTCTCGGGGAGCCTCTACGTGCTCGTGCTTTCCGGGCAGAGATGGCTCGGTGCGGTCACCCCGATCGGAGGCGTGGCGTTCCTGCTGGGATGGCTGCTGCTCGCCTGGGCGGCCCTCAAAGGATGAGGGGCGGGCTCGAGGAGGCACGCCGGCTCGTCGCCGACGCCCGCGCAGTCGCGGTGCTCACCGGAGCCGGCATCTCCGCCGAATCCGGGGTGCCGACCTTTCGAGGCCCCGCGGGGCTGTGGCGATCCTTTCGGCCCGAGGAGCTGGCCACCCCCGGAGCCTTCCGCAGGGACCCCCAGCTGGTATGGTCGTGGTACCGGTGGCGGCGCGGCCTCGTCGGCGGCTGCGCACCGAACGACGGACATCGCGCGCTCGCGCGTTTCGCCCTGACGCACGGCGGCGTCACGCTCGTGACCCAGAACGTCGATGGCCTGCACCAACGAGCCGCACGGGACGAGGCCGGCGAGGCCGACCCCGCCCCCGCCCTACCCTACGAGCTCCATGGATCGCTGCTGAGGGATCGCTGCTCGGACTGCGGGCGCCGCTCCGAAGCCGAGGTGCCCGAGCCCGACGCCGCGGAATCCCCGGTCCCACGGTGTTCCGGCTGCGACGGCCTCCTGCGCCCCGACGTCGTGTGGTTCGGGGAGATGCTCGACACCGACACGCTCCAGAGCGCGTTCAACGCGGCGGCGGCGTGCGACCTGTGCCTGGTGGTCGGGACGAGTAGCCTGGTCTACCCAGCCGCGTCCGTGCCCAGCGCGGCGCTGAACGCCGGCGTTCCGGTCATCGAGGTGAACCCGGAACCGACGCCCCTGAGCCCGCACGCGAGGGTCGTGCTACGCGGACC
>JBBDSN010000085.1:35828-39920 GCA_040904885.1 Gemmatimonadota bacterium
CTACATGCCTTCGCCGGTCATGCGCGCCAGCTCCGCCTCGGCCGCCATATAGCCGAACGCCGCCCACTGGTCCCGTCCCTCCATGATGCGCCGGAACGTGGCGAGTGCTTCGTCCTCGCGACCCTCGACCCGGTGCCACGCACCGAGCCCGTACGCCGTGGTGGTGCTCTGCAGGGTCGCGTCGGCGCCCGCGGGTCCCGTCAGGTCCTCGAGGTCGCGCTCACCCTTGAACAGAAGCAGAAGGTCCAGATACGCGGTGCTCTCGATGATATCCATGTCCTCCTGGATTCCGTCGAGCACGGCGGCGGCCTCCGCATCCTGCCCGAGACGCCGCAACGTCAGATACAGCCAATACGAGGTCGCGACCACCGAATCGGGGTGAACGGACACGGCCAGGCACTCGCGGTAGGCCTGCTCCGCGGCCTCGAAGTCGCCCATAACGTAGTGCGCGAGGCCCAGGTGGTACCAGATGTTGAAGTGGAGCGTGCTGGTCGGGATGTTGCGCTCGTTGGGGAGCCCGTCGGGCTCGACCTGGTCCGCGGTCCCGCGAATGAGCTCGACCGCGCGTTCGAAGTCGGCCACGGCCCGCGCGGGCTCGCGCACCGTCAGGTAGCGGTGCCCCCGGTGCCGGTAGAGACGCGCATCGTTGGGATGCAGCGTGAGCGCGTGCGTGAAGATGTCGATCGCCTCACGGTACTGACCCAGATACGCGGTCCGGCGTCCCATCCAGACGAGGGCGTCCACGTCGTCGGGATCCTCCGCGAGCGCGTCTTCCGCCTCGGTGTAGTTCTCGAGATGGCTCTCCCGCACCGCCGCCGGCTGATCGGGCGCGCGCAGCGTGTCTCCGAGAAAGGAGATCGCCTGCACACCCGCCGGAACGTCCCGCGCCCGGTCCTCGGTCCCGGTGCCGCCATCGACCGATGCATCGTCGGCCACGCGACCTTCGGAGCCGCAAGCCGTCAGTCCGACGAGCGCGAAGGCCAAAAGGGGCAATCTCGATATCGCTTGCATGGTGGACCTCATGCCTCGTGGGGTTGATCCGGGTCACGGAATCGTGTCCGGTCAACCTGGCCCGGGCTCCCCCTCCCCACAATGCCCCGCCCGGCGCGCCGCCGCGGCACCGAGTACCTGTCACCCGGTCTGGGCCCTATACTTACCGGATCCGTCTCGTACGAAACGAAACGCTCCCTACCCGGATCACGATGCAGCCGACTTTCCGCTCGACAGCGACCGCCGCGGTGCTCCTCCTTTGCACCGCGCTTCCTGCGCTCTCCCAGGACCGCACCGCGCGTGCCTCCGTCGTCGACGTGCCACCCGTCATCGATGGCATCCTCGATGAAGCCCTCTGGCGTAACGCCCCGGTGCTCACCGATTTCATCCAGCGCATCCCCAGGGACGGCACACCCGCCAGCCAGCCGACCGAGGTCAGGATCCTTCAGGACGGCCAGGCCCTCTACGTGGGAGTCTGGCTCCACGACTCCGAACCGCTCGGCATCATCGCGGGCGAGCGCGTGCGCGACTACAACCTCGAGCAGAGCGATGCCGTTCTCCTCATCCTCGATACGTTCCGGGACGAACAGAACGCGTTCGTCTTCGGGACGAATCCCGCCGGAATCCAATACGATGGGCAGGTCGCCAACTCCGGTCAGGGCGGCGGGAGGTTCAGAGGAGGAGGAGGTGGCACCCAGCGGCAGCAGAGCGGATCGGGCGGAGGATTCAACCTCAACTGGGACGCGAGCTGGGACGTCGCAACATCAAGGGATGACAGCGGTTGGTACGCCGAATTCCGCATCCCGTTTTCGACGCTTCGTTACGCCGCCGGACCGGAGCAGGTCTGGGGCCTGAACGTCGTTCGGCGGATCCGCCGCCTCAACGAGCAGGCCTTCTGGTCACCCGTACCCCGGGAGTTCGACCAGTACCGCTTGAACTACGCGGGCGCGCTCGGCGGGCTCGAGCCTCCCACGCAGCGCCTGGTCCAGATCACCCCCTACGCGCTCCAGCGCGCGGACCGGGACTATCAGGCCGGCGCGGGTTCCTTCGACCACAGCACCGAGGTCGGGGGCGATGCGAAGGTCCAGGTCACCCAGGGGCTCACGCTCGACCTGACGGTGAATACCGACTTCGCTCAGGTCGAAGTGGACGAGGTGCAGACGAACCTGACCCGGTTCAACATCTCCTTCCCGGAGAAGCGTCCGTTCTTCCTCGAGAACGCGGGCCGCTTCTCGGTGGGCGGAGGCGGCGCGGACCTGTTCTTCAGCCGGCGCATCGGCCTCTCTCCCCAGGGATCGGTTCCGATCCTCGGCGGCGGCCGGCTGTCCGGCCGTGCCGCCGGGCTCAACATCGGTGCGCTTCACATCGTCACCGACGAGCTCGAAGGCCTCAGGCCCCAGAACCAGTACTCCGTCGTCCGCCTCGCCCAGGAGCTGCCGAACCGGTCGCGAGTCGGCGGCGCCTTCATGCGGCGCGCGTCCGACGCGACGAACGACTGGAACCGCACCTACGCGATCGATGGCCAGGTCGGGATCGGCGAGGCGATCTCCCTCAGCTCGTACCTGGCCCGCACCGAGACGCCCGGACTGGATGGGCGCGACCACGCCTTCGACCTCCAGGGCGGCTACACGAGCCGGGCGTTCCGCGGAACGCTCAGCTACCGAGAGATCGGTGAGGACTTCAACCCGGAGCTGGGATTCCTCGCGCGGGAAGGATTCCGCTACGGGCAGGCGTTCGCGATGACGTACCACCGTCCGGAGCAGTTCTTCGGCATTCGCGAGATCCGGCCCCATGCGTCCTACTTCGAGTACCGCAACATCGCCACGGACTTCGTGCAATCCGCGAAGCTCCACCTGGACAGCCACTTCGAGTGGCAGGACGGCATGGAGTTCCACCCCGGGTTCAACTGGGTGAAAGAGGGGCTCGAAGAGCCTTTCGAGATCGCCCCCGGCATCGTGATCCCGGCGGGAACCTACTCCGGATGGGAGGCCCAGTGGGTCTTCTATACGGACGAAAGCTCCATGTTTTCGTTCAACGGCGGCGTCTACGCGGGAAGCTTCCTGTCTGGAGACCGCGTGAACCCGTACGCGACCGTGATCTTTCGCCCGAGTTCTTCGTTCAGTGGGTCGGTGCGGATCGACCACAACGACGTGAACCTGCCCCAAGGTGACTTCGAGACGAACGTGCTGGGCCTGAGGCTCTCCTACTTCGTCACGCCGAACATCAGCATCCAGTCCCTGACGCAGTACACGGACCGGGCCGACATCTGGTCGACGAACGTCCGCTTCGGTTGGCTCGACGACGCCGGATCGGGGCTGTTCATCGTGTTCAATCAGGCGAACGGCTTCGACTCGCTCGCCCGCGAGACGCCGCTCAACCGTTCGTTCGCGATCAAGTACAGCAAGCTGCTCAACCTGGGCAGCTGGTAGGACCACGGGAGGGGCCGGCCGTGCCCTGTAGCTGGGGTACGGCCGGCCGTAGCTTGCCGCCGGGCTCAGCCGACGGTGTAGACGTCCCCGTTCTCTGAGATCTTCTCGTCCTCGTAGGGAGCGGCCACGCGCCGGTACAGCTCGAGCTTCGCGCATTCGAGCACCCCGATCGCCTCGTTGAGCTGGGCGTAGCGGAGGCGGCCGTCCTCTCGCGCGGCAGTCGCCAGATAGGCGTCGACCAGCTTCGTCAGGGCGTAATTGAGCTCGCCCGCGTCGCGCGGGGCGGCACCCGAGTCCAGACGGTCACGGGCGTCCTGGTTCACGTACGGCACGATCGACTCCGAGGGTGGAGAGAGGATGTCTTGCCCGGCCGGGCGGCTCGCCTATTCGTCCGGCGGCGGCTTCAGGAGTTGCCGCATCTTCAGCTTGGCCACCCCCCTGATCGCCAGGAAGGTCCCGGTGAGCAGCAGGTAGACCGTGACATTCATCGTCACGATGGCGAGCAGCAGCCCGACCAGCCAAAAAATGAGCTTCGTCAGCGGAGATCTCCGGGTTGGCGCCGACGCCCGGGGGAAGGCGCGAACAGCGGTCGCGCCTCCCCCGGACACGGCATCGAGTGCCCTCGCCGCGACTCGAACGCGGGACCTACTGCTTAGGAGGCAGTCGCTCTATC
>JBBDSN010000086.1:0-1121 GCA_040904885.1 Gemmatimonadota bacterium
CTTAGGTGAGCGTGATCGTCCTGCGCCCGGCTCGAGCGGGACGTGAGTCCAGGATTTTTGCTAATCCGGCCTGCTTGCCGGGCCTGCGACGCGTATCGGCAGTGGACACGCTGGAGGTTGACCAGCGTACAGCCTGGAATACCACATCCGCGTCCGACCCGCCTGGCGGTTCATTTGTGTTCACCAGACTGCCGGCGACCCTGCTCATAAACGTGGACGACCTCATCCTGAATTGCGACGAACGTCTTCAGAATGTCCGGATCGAAGTGCTCGCCGGACCTCTGAGCCATCATCTGCAGGACCTCCTTACGAGGGACGGCCGGTCGGTAGGGCCGCTTCATGGTGACGGCGTCGTAGAAGTCCACGACCGCGCAGATGCGTCCTTCGACCGGAATGTTCTCGCCCTGTAGCCCCTGAGGATACCCGCTTCCGTCCCAACGCTCATGGTGCGTCCGGGCGATAGTCTCGCCTAGCTGGAGGAGCGGAGAGGGCGATCGCGAAAGAAGCTGGGCTCCCAGCGTCGCGTGCGAGCGCATAACCGCCCACTCTGCCTCATCGAGTGCGGCGGGCTTCAAAAGCACGCTGTCGGGTATCGCGATCTTACCGACGTCATGCATGGGAGCCGCATGACGCATCCGTTCAGCTTCAGCCTTGGAGAAGCCGAGGGCCCGGGACAGGGCCTCTGCATACAGGCCGATCCGCTCGATATGACCTGCTGTGTCGACGTCCTTGTACTCCGCAGCGATCGTGAGCCGCCGAATCGTGTCCAAGTGGGCCTCGAAGGTCTGACGTCTGGCGTCGGTCATCGCGTCCAAGGCCTCCCTGAGCGTGGACAGGCGTTGACGCTCGACGATGGCGGGGTTCGGGTCGGGCAAGATCCACTTGCTGTGTCGTGCGGTGCATCTCCAGCAGCCATCTGCAACGGAACACCATTCGACCGGGATCGACCGGCTTGGTGATGAAGTCGTTGACTCCCGCATCGATCGCTCGCTGCTGCTCAGCGGGGCCGACCAGGCCGGTGATCATGATGATCGGAAGAGAGGCATGCTCCTGGGACGATCGGATCGTCCGCGCGACCTCGAAGCCGTCGACCAACGGCATGTCCCCATCGAGAACCACCA
>JBBDSN010000086.1:1221-7066 GCA_040904885.1 Gemmatimonadota bacterium
CCACGGAAGCTGGAATACGTGCATACGCCGCAGTTCCGCTGAAGGACGAGGGTGGTGACACGCTGGCGACGCTCTGCGTCGTGGACTTCGAGCCGCGGGTCTGGAACAGTGAGGATGTCCGCGCGCTGTCCGCCATGGCCGCCTTCCTCATGGACGGGGTCCGCGAGCGGGTCGAGGCGGAGGTAGCCCTACAGAGGAGTGACGTACGATTCCAGTCTCTGATCGAGAACGTAGAGGACCTGATCGCCGTACTCACCTCAGACCTACGTGTGAAGTATCACGGTCCGGCCTACGAGCGGGCTTTGGGCCACCGGTCCAGCGACCTTGTGGATCGTGTGTTCACGGATCTCATCCATCCGGATGACGTCGTACCCTGGAGGGGTAAATTCCTTGCCTCTCTGCAAGCCAACGGAAATCGATCGTCTTCGGAGTGGCGCATGCGGCATGCGGACGGATCGTGGAGGTGGGTGCAGGGGACGGGCGTCAACTTGCTGGACGATCCTGCCGTGGAAGGGCTGGTGATCAACCTTCGGGACGTGACTGAAGAGAAGCAGGTCAGGGCGGAGCTGCTTCAGGCGCAGAAGATGGAGGCCGTGGGCCGACTGGCCGGAGGAGTGGCGCATGACTTCAACAATCTCCTGACCGCCATTATGGGAAATGCCGACTTTTTGCTTTCCCGCGGAGACCTGTCATCCAGCGCGGAGGAAGACGTCCGGGAGATGGTGAACGTGGCCGCTCGCGCGTCCGGCTTGACGCGTCAGTTGCTCACGTTCACGCGGCACCAGACTCTGGAGACGAGGCCGCTCGACCTCGGAGCGGTCGTGGAAGGGGCCGTACCGCTGGTCAAGCGACTGCTCGGGCCCGGCAGGAAGCTCGAAATCGAAGCCGAAAGCGGTTTGTGGATCGTCGGGGACGATGGTCAGTTGGGGCAGGTGATCATGAACCTGGTCATCAACGCGCAAGATGCCATGCCGTTCGGAGGGACGGTCCGACTGGAGGCGAGGCAGACGGTTGTCTCAGACGAGCAGGTAGCCAGCCATGGCAGCATCCAACCAGGTCGTTATGCGCTGTTGGTGGTCGCCGACGACGGCGAAGGGATGAGTCGCGAAGTGCAGCGGAAGGTCTTCGACCCCTTCTTCACCACCAAGTCTTCAGGGAAGGGTACCGGCCTCGGATTGTCGATCTGCTGGGGCGTCGTGCGCCAGATGGGCGGCCACATCCATCTCTACAGTGAGCCGGGCAAAGGAACCGTATTTCGGATCTATCTCCCATGGGCCGCCGAGACGGCACTCGGGACCGCTGCCGACCAGCCTGATGAGACCGAGCCGGACGCGCCACTTCCTCCGGCAACGGTATGGGTCGTGGACGACGAGACTGGGGTTCGTCGCGTCATGAGGAGGGCGTTGGAACGCGCTGGCCATTCGGTCGTCGACATGGCCTCTGCCGAAGAAGCGATTCAGACTGCGGAAGAGGATCAAGACCCTCCGGACGTTCTGATCAGCGACGTGCTTCTCCCGGGGCTGACGGGCCCGGAGATGGTAGCGAGACTCCGCGCCGCTTGGCCGGATCTACCCGTCGTATTCTCATCGGGCTTCACGCGGGGAGAGATGGACCGCCACAAGGTGTCGCTGGATGATGCTTACTTCCTCCCGAAGCCCTTTGATTCGAGTCAACTGCTTGCGGCACTGCATAGGGCCCGCGGTGGACACATGGGAAGCCAGTTTGACCATCAACGGACCCGCGACGGATGAGCGCTCCGGACGCTTCACATACTGGCCGACGCTGATGGTGTAGGCACTGTGCAGCACGAGATCCGGCGGAGGGCCGAAGAGCGTGGCTCCATCGGCGACGGGGGTGTCGGTGCTGAAGACGGCCGCCTCCATGCCCACGCAGTGCATGCCCGCGATGGCCGCGCCCATTGCGAGGCTCCCCCACAAGTAGGTTTCGGAGCGCAAGCGCTCTCGACCGGCGAGCCACGCGAGGCGCGGGGTCCCGCGAGCCTGGAAGATCCGCTCGGCGAGGGTCAGCGCACCGAACGACGCGACGACCGCGACGAGGTACGAGAGCGCGACCAGTGCCGAGTCGTACGTTCCGTGGATTTGCATGGATGGCGCGAAGCGCCCTCCCGGGGCCTACGACTTGAGTCGCACGAGGAGCAGCCCGCCCGCGCCGGCCGAGGTTCCGTAGCGGCTGCCCGCTTCGGACGCGGACATGAAACGAACGTCCCGGACCGCGTCGATCGGAATGCTCGAAAGGTCGCTGACCGTGCCGTACGGGGCCTCGTTCACGAAGAGAGCGACCTCGGTCGAGGAAGTCAGCGAAGCCGAGGCACGAGACCGGAGCCACTGGGGACGCAACGACTGGAGCGCCTGGTAGAGGTTGTTCTGGTGGGTTGCCATCAACGCCTCGCCCGTGATCACGTTCCCTGACGAGCTGGCGGACCCCGTGGAGCCACTGCTCGCGCACCCGCCTGCGGCCAAAAGGATCGCCAAGACCGCCGCACCACCCGTCAGACCCGTTCGAGTCGTCCTCATCTTCCCCTCCTCTCTTGTTCGGTGTCCTCATTCGGCGCGACTGCTGCCATGATCGACCATGGGGCACCAGACGTCTGTTGTCCAGCGTGACGTATCGAGTCCCGCCGCATGTCGTGGTTGACGCGCGGGTAGGCACCGCGCCATCCTCGGCGCATCACCCGATTGCGAGGCTGAAGCTCATGCGTGCCACACCATTCGTCGTCTCCCTCATGCTGGTCCTTGGCGCCTGCTCGACGGGCGGACCGACACTCCGCACCCCACCTCCGCCGACGGCCGACCTTCCGGATCCCACGGGACCAGGGCCGTTCGATGTCGTCATCCAGGGCGGCCGGGTCGTGGACGGCACCGGTAATGCCTGGTTCTACGCGGACGTCGGCATCCGCGACGACCGGATCGAGGTCGTGGCGCCTCCGGGCATGCTGCAGGGCTATGACGCCGAGACGCGCATCGATGCCGAAGGGATGGTCGTCGCTCCGGGGTTCATCGACATCCAGAGTCACTCCCGAGGGTCGTTCCTGCCCGGAGGAGACGGCCGGGTGGTCTCGAAGGTCACCATGGGTGTCACGACCGAGATCATGGGTGAGGGCACCACCAATGCCCCGTCGAGCCCCGACATGCTCGAGGATGCGGGCCGGGCGGCGGGCCACACCCAGTTCGCGACTTTCGACGAGTGGATGACCGCGATGGAACAGCATGGAGCGGGCGTCAACTTCGGGTCGTTCGTCGGAGCGTCGACGGTACGCGTGATCGGCATGGAGCGCCGCATGGGTGAGGCACGCGGTGGGGAGATCAAGGCGATGCAAGCGGCGGTGCGGCAATCGATGGAGGACGGAGCCTTCGGCATCGCTTCGGCGCTCATCTACCCCCCGGGCAACTTCGCCACGACCGACGAGCTCGTGGCGATCAACGAGGCTGCCGCTCCCTACGGAGGTGTATACATCACCCATCTCCGCTCGGAAGCGGACCGTCTTCTCGAAGCCATCGACGAGGCCATCGAGATCGGGACGCGGGCCGGCCTGCCGGTGGAGATCTACCATCTGAAGGCGGCCGGCCGCCGCAACTGGGACAAGGCCGCGGCCGCCGTCCAGAAGATCGATTCCGCTCGGGCCGCCGGTGTCGACGTGCAGGCCAACATGTACCCCTACACCGCCGGATCCACGGGCCTGGCGGCGTGTTTCCCGCCTTGGGCTTCGGCGGACGGCCTGTTGTTCGAGAATCTCTCGTCGGAAGAGCCTCGGGCCCGAATCAAGCGTGAGGTCGAGGCCGACGCCGGCGACTGGGAGAACCTCTGCACGCTTTCCACCGCGGAAGGCACCATGCTTCTCGGCCTGACGCGCCCGGAAAATCGACGCTTCGTGGGGCGCTATCTCTCGGACGTCGCCGCCGAGCTAGAACGGGACTGGATCGATGCGGCCATGGATCTCGTGCTCGCGGAGCGGGCCGACATCGGCACGATCTTCTTCATGATGAGCGAGGACAACGTGGCGATGCAGATGCGTGCGCCCTGGATGAAGTTCGGGACGGACGCGGGGGGGCGAGACCCGGTCGACGCGACCGCTCCCGTGCACCCGAGGGCATACGGGACATTCGCGCGGATCCTCGGGCGTTATGTGCGGAACGAAGGCGTGATCACCCTGGAGGATGCCGTCCGCAAGATGACGTCGGCCGTGGCGACCCGACTCGGGATCAGGGAGCGCGGGCTGCTCGCGCCCGGATATTTCGCGGACGTGGTCGTTTTCGACCCGGAAACCGTGGTGGACCACGCGACCTACGAGGATCCCCATCGAATCTCTACGGGCATCGAGCACGTGTTCGTCAACGGCGTGGCTGTCGTGCGAGACCGCGGTGTCACGGGCGCCCTGCCGGGCCGCGCGGTTCGGGGACCGGGGTGGCGCGGCCACTGGCCCTGAGAGCCGGAGCGCCAGTCGCCCACGAGCCCGGGGGTGGTCCCCGGATCCCGGCCACGGGTAGAACTGGGTATATTGGGGAGATGTCACGGTCCCGGGCAGTCTGTGGGGACCTCCAACTTTGAAGAAGGCAGTGAGCGACGATGAGAGCTTCCAGGCTTTTCCCGACCCTAGCGGTCATGCTTCTTGCAGCGTGCGGCGGCGATGAGTCCGCCGACTCCGGAGACGCCACTTCGACGCCGGCCGCCGAGCCGGCGCCCGAGGCCACCGGTCCGGCAATGCCGACCGGTCCCATGACGATGCCGGAGTGGTACGAAATCGACCGGAGCGCGCAGACGGTCAACCTGACCATCACGGCCGGGTCGACTCCCGCGAACAACTACTGGAACTACAACGGCGCCATCAACGGCGCGATGGCGATCACGGTGCCCGAGGGTTACACGGTCAACCTGACGCTCGTGAACGAGGACCCGAACATGCCTCACAGCGTCGTGATTTCCAGCGAGACGGAGAACTTCGCGACGCCGCCGTCGCCGGAGCCGGTGTTCGCCGGGGCGGCCACGGAGAATCCGCTCTCGATGATCGACGCGACCATGCCGGGCGAGACCGAGACCATCACGTTCGTGGCCGAGACGGCCGGGAACTATTCGATGGTCTGCACGATCCCGGGCCACTCGGCGCTCGGGATGTGGATGTTCTTCAACGTCGTCGGATCCGACGACGAAGTGGGCGTGCAGGGTAGCTGACGCCGACGAAGGGCGCCGTCTTTCCGGAAGGGGAGGCGGCGCTTCTTCGTTCCCAGCTATCGCCCGGGGACCGAGAATCCGGTCCTGGCTTCCTCGGCCGCCGCACGGAACGCACACTCGGTGGTGTGGTCGTTGACCAGTCCCATCGCCTGCATGAACGCGTAGGCCGTCGTCGGACCGAAGAAGCGCCACCCTCGCTTCTTGAGATCCGTCGACAGCGCGGTCGATTCGGGCGAAGTCGACATCGCACGGAGCTCGGCCTCGGTCAGTCTCGCGGGTCGGCTCTCCGGGGCGGGCTCGAAGCGCCAGACGTAGGCGGCGAGCGACCCCTCTCGCTCGACCAGTTCGCATGCCCGCTGCGCGTTGTTGATGGTCGCCTCGATCTTACCCCGGTGCCTCACGATTCCGGTATCGAGCACGAGCCGCTCGACGTCGGCCTCCCCGAAGCGCGCGACCTTTTCGAAGTCGAAGCCGGCGAATGCCGCCCGGAAACGCTCCCGTTTCCGGAGAATCGTCCACCACGACAACCCCGACTGGAAGCCTTCCAGGCAGATCTTCTCGAACAACCGGACGTCGTCGTCCACCGGGAATCCCCACTCCTCGTCGTGGTAGCGGGTGTAGACGTCGTTGTCGGCGGGAACCCAGAAGCAACGGGTGG
>JBBDSN010000087.1:0-1193 GCA_040904885.1 Gemmatimonadota bacterium
ATCGACGACGGGCACAGGTTGGCCGCGTTCATGACGGAGAGGTCGGGCGGCATGAGGAACTGGGCGCGCACGGCGGCCCAATCGACGTCTCCCTGCGTGAGTTGGGTCGGCGTGAGCGGCGCGGGCCGCCAACCCTCGAAGCGCGGGTGCCCGAGGAGCGCGGCCGACCCCCCGAGCGCGAACAGGCGGACGAAGTCTCGGCGATCGAGGGAAGAACGGCTCATGGGGTCCTCCAGGTCGGCGCACGAGGCCCGCTCGGCCTCGCATCATTCGGCATCATACTGCCGTGGGCTCACTCGAGCATCCTGCTGGTGGCTCATCACTCCAACATCTGCACGCCCGCTTCTTCCTCCCGCGGATGCACGTCCGGGTGGCGGTTCAACGTGCGCGCGCAGGTGTTCCACCGGAGGATGGTGTCGTCGTTGCCGGCCGGGCGCAGCGGCTCGGCCTCGGCGTAATGCCCCATGGCGCGGACGAACCAGTCGTACGCGATCGCGCCCGCGGCGGGACCGCCCTTGAGCAGCGCGGCCTCGGCACGGCGCTCACACACGAGTCCCGAGTAGTAGGCCCGGTCGTACCCGCCCTCCAGCTTACCCGCCATGCCCAACACCTCCTGGACCGGAATTCCTTCGGTCGTCCCGAACTGGTCGCACTGGCTCATGATGAGCGTGATCCGCGCCTCTTCGTGATCGGCCCTTACCCGCAGAATATCCCTGCAAATGCTCTCGGCGAGGTACGGCTGGTTGAGATACCGGTAATGGAGCGCCCGCTTGAGGGCGGCATCGATCGCGTCGGGGGACAGCGGCTTCAGCTCGAATCTCTCGTTCGCCATCGATTTCTCCCTTCGTGTGAACGTGCGACGGGTCAGTCGCTCTTCTTCTTCCTGTCGTTTCCCCGCACGAGCTGCACCAGCTTCGCGAGCGGGTCGTACGCCCGGCCCACCACGCGCTCCTTGAGCGGGATGATCGCGTTGTCGGTGATGGTGATGTGCTCGGGGCACACCTTGGTGCAGCACTTGGTGATGTTGCAGTAGCCGATGCCCTGCGCCTCCCGGAGCTCGTCGAGACGGTCCTCGGTATCGAGCGGATGCATCTCGAGACCCGCCGTGTGCACGAAGAAGCGTGGGCCGATGAAGTCCTCGTGCTTGTGGTGGTCGCGAAGCACGTGGCAGACGTCCTGACACAGGAAGCACT
>JBBDSN010000088.1:0-6958 GCA_040904885.1 Gemmatimonadota bacterium
CTAACCGTGCCCGCTCCCCCCGGCGAACTTCCGCACGAGGCGTCGACGCTGCCCGGACGGGCAACCCCACCCGTCGCCGTGGGCGTCGGTTGTTCGATGAGGCAGAAGCACCTTACGTTGTGCGACGCGCACCCCCTCTCTGCGCACCGATGTACGATCCAGATCCAAATCCAGATCCACGCAACGACCTCGGGCGTATGGACATGGTGTGCACCCTACCCCAGACGACACCAGCGCCGCTCATCCGGTCGACCCGATGAGCGGAGCACGCGGTCTCGTCCGCCTCTACGTGGCCGGTCCCAGCCCTCGTACCGAGGCCGCTTGGCATACCGTGCAAACGGCTTGCAAGGTCGCGTCCACGCCGCGGTTCGACGTCGAGCTCGTCGACGTCTCCGAGCGCCCCGACGAAGCAAGACGGGCTGGGATCATGCTGACGCCCGCGTTGGTTCGTATCAACCGGGGCGAGGAACGGCGTTGGTTGGGTGATTTCACGGACGTCGAGGCGGTCGCTCGTGCTCTGGTCTCCGACGATGTCTGAGGCGGAGGGCTTGGGCGGTGCGGATGGGGTGCGGAGCGTGCAGCGCATCCTCCTGGTGGAAGACGAAGCGTCCGACGCCCTCGTCCTCTCCCATGCCCTGAAGGGCCTCGGCTTCGCCCCGTCGGGCTTCTTGCAGGCCCGGACGCTGGCCGAAGCGCTGACCCTCCTCGAAACGGGGGAGGTGGACCTGGGAATCGTCGACCTGGGGCTTCCCGACAGTCGAGGGACCGACACCGTGCGACGCATTCGCGCGGCGGCGCCGGACCTCCCCCTGATCGTGGTCTCCGCGGCGGCGGATACCGAGGCCGCCGTCGGCAGCCTCCAGCGCGGTGCGGATGACTACCTCGTAAAGGGCGCCTACGACGCGCGATCGCTCGATCGGGCCATCCGGTACGCGACCGACCGGCGGCGGCTCCAGACCGCGGAGCGTCGCAGGGCCGTGGAGCTGGAGCGTGCGGAGCGTCAGCTACGTGCGGTCGTGGAGGCCCACTCCGACGGCATGCTCATCGTGGACTCCAGGGGTGTCGTGAGGTTCTCCAACCAAGGCGCTCGACACCTGCTGGGATTCGACGAGCGGGAGCTCGTTGGACACACGTTCGGCAGCCCCCTGCTCGACTCCGGCGACGCCGTGGAGCTCGAAGGGCCGGTCCGCGGCGACACCCGCTCGAAGGTGGAGATGCGGTCAACGGCGATCGATTGGGAGGGTACGCCGGCACATCTGATCGTGCTGCGGGACGTCACGGTGCACCGCCGGCTCGAGGAACGGCTGCGCCAGTCCCAGAAGATGGAAGCCCTGGGGCAGCTCACAGGAGGGATCGCGCACGACTTCAACAACGTTTTGGCGGTTATCCTGAACGGGACCGAAGCGCTCGCCGAGATGGTTCCGGCCGAGCTCGTCGAGGCCCACGCGGAGCTCCGGGAGATCGAGACTTCCGCCCGCCGTGCCGCCGGAATGGTGCGCCGCCTTCTCGGATTCAGCCGACGCGGCTACCTCCGCTTCGAGACGCTCGACCTGCGGAAGTTCACGCAGGACGCTCTCGCCATCACACGTCGGATGCTGACCGACGTCGTCGGAATTCGATCCAGCGTCGAGGAAGGCGTCGGCAACGTCAGGGCAGATCCCGCGGCGTTGCAGCAGATCTTCCTGAACGTCGTCGCCAACGCTCGCGACGCGATGCCGGAGGGGGGCGAGCTGACCATCGACTCAGGGGCTGCCGAGCTCGATGAATCGCACCGGGCTCGCTACCCCTGGGTGAGTCCCGGTCAATACGAGCGCGTGTCGCTCAGTGACACCGGCGTGGGCATGACGGCCGAGACTCTGGACCGGATCTTCGAGCCGTTCTTCACGACCAAGGGTCCGCAGTCGGGAACCGGCCTGGGCATGGCGATGGTCTATGGGCTCATGAAACAACACCGGGGTCTGGTCCACGTCCACTCGAAGCCCGGCGGTGGAACGCGGGTCGACTTGTTCTTCCCCAGCTCGGCGGCCTCGAAGCGCGACGTTCATCGCGCCGAGCCGCAAAGGGGGGCCCGAAGGGGTACGATTCTGGTGATCGAAGACGAAGACGCGCTTCGCAGGGGGATCCAGCGCGTCCTATCGAACGCGGGATACGAGGTCCTCCTCGCACAAGACGGGCGTGAGGGGATCGACGCCTGGCGGAAGCACCGGGCCGGCATCGACCTCGTCGTGTCCGACCTGGTGATGCCGAAGCTGGGCGGGAAGGAGGTGCTCGCGGAGATCCGGCGAGCCGGAGATCCCTGTCCATTCCTCCTCATTACCGGGTACGGCGTGGAATCCCTCGCCGACCTCAGAGGTCGCGGGGTCTCCATGCTGACCAAGCCCTGGAGCCAACAGACGCTGCTCAACGCCGTGCGTGCGGCGCTGAGAGGTGAGGACGTCGCACCCGAAGCTACTGCGTGACCGCTCCACGCAGCGGGCTAGACGCCCGCCTCCCGCACGATGCCTCGGATGCGTTCGGGGTCCAGCGGCTTCTCCACGACATCGACCGCGCCCAACGCCCTGGCGTCCCCCAGGACGGAGCCCATCGGCGTGGCACCGCCGCCGGACATGGCTACCACCGGGCAGTCGGGGAAGCGCTCGACCACCCAGAGCACGAACTCGATTCCGTCCATCTCGGGCATGAAGATGTCCGTGAAGACCATGTCGACATTTTCCCCTTCCACGATACCGGTGGCCTCCGCGCCGTTGGAGGCTTCCAAGACTTCATGGCCGTCGGCAGACAGGATACGGCTCAAGGCCGTGCGTACGCTGGCTTCGTCATCGATGACCAGGATCTTCGCCATGGTGTCTACAATCCGATTGCGCGGAAGGACGTGGGAGACTGCTGAAGTTTGGCATCCGACCGTGAGTTCCGCCACGCCAGGTGTCGTTTCCTCGCATCGAGCCCTTACCTTCACTGCTCCATACCTTCACTGCTCCGTCGGCGTGGAATCCGTTCGCCGAACCCCGATAGGAGGTCCTTGGCCGTGATGACTGATTTCGGAATCCTCTCCAGCCCGGAATTCTCCGCGGCACTCACCGAAACGCTGGTGGAATCCGATGCCATGGCGTTGTTGGTCTTCGGCCCCGATCTGAAGCTCGTGGGCGCCAACCGTCTGGCCGGCATCGCGCTCGGAAAAGGAGCACTCCCTGCAGGGACCGATCTTTCGGAGGTTCTGGCCGAACCGGACGTCCGGCGCCTACGGGACGCCGTCTCGGGCGATGCGACCCCCGGTGACCCGCTCCTCCTGAGAGCCGCTGAGGCTCCGGGAGACCCGGACCGTTCGATTCTCGGCTCGATCGTGGAAGTGCCCGGATCGACGGGCGATCCGGCTCGCTACGTCGTCATCGGCCGGTCCGCCGCTCCGGACCTCCGCCGCGAGGCGAGGATCCTCCGGGCCCAGCGCTACGAGATCGTGGGCCAGCTCGCGAGCGGGGTCGCACACGATCTCAACAACCGCCTCTCGACCGTCACCACGTTCTCCGACCTGATGCTCGGAGACGCGGATCCGGAGTCCCAGGACGCCGAGGATCTGGCCGAGATCAAGGGCGCCGGGCTCGAAGCGGCCACGATCACCCGTAAGCTCGACATGTTTGCCGGAGGGCACACAGGTGGCGCCATGGAGTCGTCGATCCCTGACGTCGTTCGAGGCTTCGAGAAGCTGGTACGCCGTTTCCTGGGCAATACCATCACCCTCGTCACCGAACTCGACGACACATGCCCTTCGGTCGGCACGCCGCCGATCCGCATCGAAGAGGTGCTCATCGCGCTGGTTTCGAACGCCCGCGATACCATGCCGGACGGGGGAACCCTGACGATCCGGGCCATGCGAGACGCCCGGACCCCGGCAACCACGATCCTCGAGGTCCAGGACACGGGGTCGGGAGACGTCCGGGCACCGATCGAGCAAGCGCTGGAGCCGTTCTTCTCCACGAAATCCCCTTCCCTCGGCTCCGGGTTGGGGTTGGCGACCGTACACGGGATCCTCGACGCGCTAGGTGGGAGGATCGAGATGGAGCGCGCGACGGACGGATCGGGGACCATCGTGCGGATCACGCTGCCGGCCGGCGACGCCGGTGAAGCGAACACGGACGACGCAGAGCACGAGCCGGGCGGCGGATCGGTGGACCGACTCCGGGTCGGCCTGATCGAGCCCGACGTCCAGGCCCGGGGTGCGCTGGCGCGGGGACTCTCGCGGGCCGGCATCGAGGTGTCCGGGTTCTCGAGCACGGCGGAGATCGCCAGCAGCGGCGCCACGTTCGACGCCGTGGTCGCCGACGTCCCGGACCACCCCGGAGCGGGACAGGCGATCGTGGAGGTACTTCGCGACAGGAAGGAGGGGGAGCCGGTCGTGCTGCTCCGCAGACGGGCGAGCCCCCAGGCCTTCGCGCCCGGAACTCCGAACGTGCTCGAGGTCGCGAAGCCCGTGGATCTCGCGGCTGTTCGGAACGCGATCCAGACCGTCACCCGAGGAAATCCACGAACCGGAATCCGCATGTGAAAATGCTCACGGCGCCCGCTAGGGACAGACGCCGGAGAGCGGTCCCGATCAGGGCCCTGGTCATGTCGGTCGGGGCGCTCCTCGTCCCGCTCATCAGCGTCGGCTTCGTACCCGACGTCAGCGGTGAGGAGTTGGGGCTTCTGGTATGGATCTCGGCCCTGATCCCGGGATTCCTGCTCTCGTACTACCGGGGTTGGTCGGGGAGCGCGGTCGCGCTCGCCGCGGGCATGGTGCTCATCGCGCTGTCGAGCATCATGCTCGAACTCCGGGGCCTCCCCCTGCCCAGCCCGGGCATGACCGTGCTCCTCATCGGCGGATACCTGGCGGTGAGCTTCGGCCTCGGCCTCGTCACCGAGCTGCTGCACCGGGAACGCCATGCGGCCCAGGAGCAGGCGCTCACCGACCCGCTCACGGGCCTGCCGAACCGGCGTCATGCCGAGGTGTTCCTCGACGCCGCCATCGGGACCGCACGCTCGGCCGGGTCCCCGCTCGCCGTGGCGATCTTCGATCTGGATCACTTCAAGTGGCTGAACGACACGCATGGCCATGCCGCGGGAGACGACGTGTTGCGTGCGTTCGCGGACATACTGCAGTCGAGCCACGACCCGCGCTGGCTGTTCGCCCGCATCGGCGGTGAAGAATTCATCGCCATCCTCACCCACACGCCCTTGCATGAGGCGGTGGACTTCGCCGAACGTACCCGCGCCGCGCTGTCCACGCTCGACCTGCGCTGGCAACCGATCACGGCCAGCGCCGGCGTCGCCGCGCTCGCCGGCCGCTCCTTCCACGCCGGCGAACTCCTCGAAGCCGCCGACGGAGCGCTCTACAAGGCGAAGGAAGCCGGACGCGACCGGGTGGAGGTCGCAGGTGAGCCGGGGCCTGCCGCAACGGACGACGTCGGGGCGCAGACAAGCGACGGCGCGCCCACCTCGGCGTCGGGAAGAGGACTCATCGTGCTGCCGGATCTGCCGGATCGGAAGTCCGTGCGCCGTATCCTGGAGTTGAATGGGCTCCGTGTCGAGGAGTACGAGACCCCTGAGGACGTCCCCATCCAGGTGGGGCGTGACCAGGGACCGGTCTCGGTCGTGGTGAGCGCCGCGACGGACCGGGAGACGCTCGAGAGGACCGTCGCCTCCCTGGAGCACGTCGTGGACGAAGGAGTCCCGCGGGTCTTCTTCGTCCGGGACGACGTGGTACTCCCCTCGGACGGACCCTCGATCGACGTGACCGTCGTCGGGTGGCCTCCGTCCGGCGACCGACTCCTGCCGGTCCTGTCCGGACTCCTCACCCGAGGGATCATCCGGGGGCTCGACCGCGAGCCATCCGATCCGACGCAGACGTCCCGGCTCGGTGGCGAGGATACGTCGCTCACCGAGGGCCTCGTGCTGGTCGCGGACGACGAGCGCAGCAACCGGGTCGCGCTCCAACGCACTCTGGAGGATATCGGCTTCAAGCGAATCGTCACCGTAGAGGACGGTGAAAGCGCTCTCGAATCGGTGATCTCAGAGCGTCCGGACCTCCTCATCCTGGATCTACACATGCCGGGCATGGACGGATTCGCCGTGCTGGACGCCCTGCGGGGTCATGTCGCGGCGGACACGTTCCTCCCCGTCCTGGTGGTGACCGGAGACAAGCAATGGGAGTTGCGGCAGCGCGCCTTGAGCATGGGCGCCAAGGACTTCCTCAACAAGCCGTTCGACGTCTCCGAGCTGGGTGCCCGGGTGCTCAACCTGCTGGAGACCCGCAGGCTTCACCTCCAGATGAAGGAGCTGAACCACCTTCTCGAGCGGCGGGTCTGGACGCGTACCCGGGAGCTGGAGCGCGCGAAGGACGAGATCCTCTTCCGACTCGCGCAGGCCGCAGAATATCGTGACGACGTCACGGGCAAGCACGCGGAACGTGTGGGCGCGGGCGCGGCGATCCTGGCCGAGACGCTGGGCCTCGGCCCCGCACGCTGCGACATCCTGCGCCGCGCGGCGCCCCTCCATGATGTCGGCAAGATCGCGATCCCCGACTCGATCCTCCTCAAGCGCGGCCCACTCACGCCGGAGGAGCGCGAGATCATGGAGAACCACACGACCATCGGTGCACAGCTGCTGACCGAAAGCACGAGCGATATCATCGAGAGCGCGCGTGTGATCGCGCTCACCCACCACGAGCGCTGGGACGGGGGGGGCTATCCGAACCGGATGCGCGGCTCGGAGATCCCCATCGAGGGACAGATCGTCTCGGTGGTCGACGCGCTGGACGCTCTGACGCATACGCGACCCTACAAAGGCAGCATGTCGTACGGCGACGCCGAGTCGCGGCTCCGCGCCGACGCCGGTACCGCATTCGCTCCCGAGCTGGTGCGAGCGCTCGAGCGCTCGAGAGAGAGGCTCACGGCTGTCATGTCGGAAGGTCTGTAGCAGGGACTAG
>JBBDSN010000089.1:0-6914 GCA_040904885.1 Gemmatimonadota bacterium
TGGGGCTGTGGCGCTCCCAACGCGGCCCACCAGACTTCTACCACGGGCTGCTAGGAGGTCGGTGCCGGGTGCCGGATCAAAGCGCCAGCCGGAGAGAGATCATCACGGCCGTCTCGGGGAGGTGGCGCTCGAGCCGCTGGTACGACACGGACCCGTCGTTGGCTTCCACACGCGCGAGGGAGTAGTCGAGCACCTGGGCTGGACCGACGTTGCGAAGCTCCACGCGGAGCTCTGCCAGCGGGCCGCCGCCGAGGCGTCCGAGCCACGAAGCGCTCAGGTCGAGGAGGTGCAACGTCGGAAGCGCGTCGTTCACCGGCGCGTCGATCACCGGGCCGCCATCCGTGCCGTGCAGCGTCAGAAAGTCGTAATATGCCCGCCGGAGCCCCCACGTCCGACCCCAGACCGTACCGGATTCGGCCTCGATCGCCCACCCGCCGAAGACCGGCATGCGAGCGGTGAGGTCCAACCGGTGCGGCTCACTCCACGGCGTGGGCTGGGCCCGCCCCTCGAAACGCGAGGGGAACGTCCGCTCGGACACGGTCCAGTCGTAACCAGCGGTCAGGCGTCGTCGACCTTCTTCCCACTGAGCACGCACGCCGGCCCCGTACGCCTTTCCCTCGGCGAGGCCGACGAAGGTATCCTGATCGACCTCGGTGACCTCTCCCGAGTGGGCAGCGGTCAGCACGCCGTAGTCGAGTGCCAGGATGCGGTCCAGCCATTTGCGATACCCCTCGGCCCGGATCTCGAAGGACTCGTGTGGTCGGGCCGCGAGCTCGAGCGCCAGATGCCGAGCCCGAGAGGGCTCGAGCGAGCCGTCGGACGGAAGCCAGAACCGCACCTCGGGCACGAGCGCGCTCGGGCCCACGCTGGTGAGCTCGAATTGATCGACGTACTGGCGGTGGAGCCCCCCGGCGAGGCGCAGCGACCACGGACCGAGACCCGGAGCCGCGGCATCGATCCGGGCGGCGAGGCGCGGCTCCGCGTAGGCATCTCCGTTTCCGACAGCTGTGGCGCGCACGCCTCCTTCGAGGGTCAGATGCTGCCCGATCGCCCACCGGTCCTGGACGTGGCCGGCGAGCCGCCATCCGGAGACGTCCGTGCGCAAGGGAAGGATGAAGCCGTTTTCGAGTCGGCTCCTGCTCTCGACGCGCACGACCTCCAAGCCCCCGCTCAGGAAGTGTCCAGCCCCGGCAGCCAGATCACCACCGATCTCCGCGCCGAACTCGCGGACGCGGTTCTCGTCGCCTTGGGACGGGGTGGCGTCGAGCACCTCGAGAAGATCCTGCTCGATCTCTGGAACGCTGGAGGTGCCCGGGTCGTACCCGACCTCGGCTCCGTCGACCATCCCGTAGCGGTGCTCCAACTCATGCTCGCTCCCCCACATGCGCACCTCGAGCGCCGCGCGGTCACCGACCAGCCAGTCTATGGAGACGGTCCCCATCGTGTTGGACCACTCGTATCGGTCGCGCGTAAGGAGCAACCGGTCGAACACCCCGGACTCGGGGTCCGTGCCGGACGAGAACAACTCCGTTCCGACGGCGTTCGAGCCACGGTAGAAGGAAGCGTTCAGGGTCCGGAAGGCGGGATAGCGGAGACGCAGCGCGGCGTGCACATCCGTGAAGCCGACGTCCGATCCATGACGGTGCGCGTCGAAGCGGAGAGCATCCGTGAAGTGCACACCGTCGCCCACCAGACGCCGCGTCAGCACCGGGTCGACCTGGTTCCAGTCCCGGAGCGCCGCATCGAGCGAGGGCTCACGGTAGACGTCCCAGATGCTGGTGCGGCCCGATGCCATCAACCATCCCTCACCGCCGAGCACCGACACGGGCAACGACACCTCACCCGTCAGGCTCACAGGATCCGCGTGCACACTCAGACCGCCGTCACCCTCCACGTCTTCCACGCGGTGCTCGACGTCGATCACGCCTCCGGCGAAGCTGCCCTCCCGGACGCCGAATCCGGCCTTGTGCACGGTGATGCGACGGATGGCCAGGGGGCTGAACGCGCTCCGGGTGCGGCCGAGAGCGACCGGGTCGAAGATCGGGACGCCGTCGAGCCGGATCATATGCTCGCCGGGCGCGCTACCCTGGACGGAGAGATCGGCGAACATGGGCCTCCGGCTCACCCCAAGCCCGGTCTGGGCCTGCCGGGTGACCTCACCCCCGAGCGGCATGGCCGACGATCCCGCGTCGCGCTCCCACGTCCCGTCGCTCACGAACCCACCGACGTTCTCGAGGCCGTCGACCACGATCGGATCGAGCTCGAGCACGGTCGGATCGAGGCGGATGCTCTGTCGCAACGCCCGTGCCGACCCGACCTCGAAGGGAAGGACGCGCGGCGCGTATCCGAGGTGGGACACACGCAGGACATGGGGACCGGGCAGCAGACGCGGCAGCAGGAACATACCCGCCGCGTTCGTGACGGCGCGCCCCGATCCGTCCGCGAGCTCGATCGTGGCCGTCGGGAGCGGCTCTCCCGTGATGGCGTCCAGAACCTGGCCGCTCAACGTCCCGTACGCGGGCAGCGCGTGCGGACCCGCGATGACGACATACGTCCCCGACGACAGTCGGTAGAAGTCGAGCCCGGCACCGCCGACGATGCAACGCAGGAGGTCTTCGGGGGTCGCGTCCTCGGCCCGGCACACCGTGCGCTTGCCGACCACGACCTCCGAGGAATACACGAGCGCGATCCCGGTGAGCGTCACCAGATCCTCGAGGGCGACATTGACCGGTACGTCACGCAGGGCCAGGTCGTAGGTTGCGACCTGGCCCCGCAGCGGAGACGCACCGGCCAGCAGGTGCGCCAGCAAAACGGCCGACACGACCCAGAGCCGCTTCATCAAACCCGTCGCGCGCCCACGCGCCGGGCCTGCGCTCAGAAGAGCTCCCATCCGTCGGCCGTTCTCCGCGTCCGAAGGTTCTGCTGTGTCGCGAGGTCGCCGAGCACCGATTCGATTCCCGCCAGCAGCGGATAGTAGGCGCTGACCCGCGCGGAGCCGTCGACCGAGTCGGCGAGGGTCACGGCGACACCGAAGCGCACCCCGAGCTCCGCGGCCACGGCCGAGAGGGGCTCGTCGGTCACGGTCAGTCCACCGGATCGCCACGCGGCGATCCGGTCCGGAGACACAGGCTCGGGCTCGAGCGTCTCGGCGCCGGGCAGCACCCGCACGCCCTGGCCCGCTCCCAGCTCGGTCACGGCCGGGCTGCCCTGAACGGCCACCACCACACGACCCTCCACGACGTCGACGCGCACACCCGACACGGCGGCCGAGGCGGCACGTGCACGGACGTTGAAGCGCGTGCCGAGCACGGTCACCCGGGCACCGCCCGTCGAAACCTGGAACGGGCGTTCGTGCGGGGTCACGTCGAAGAACCCCTCTCCCTCGAGTCTGACGACCCGACGTCCCTGGGGCACCCCGGGGATCCACGAAAATCCACGACGGTACCGCACGGTGGAGCCCGCGTTGAGCATCACCTCCGAACCGTCCGGCAACGAAACCGAGGCCACGTCGCCGACGGGTGCGGAATGGGAGACCGGAACCCCTTGCCAGACCGCCGTGGCCCCCAACAGCACGAGCACGGCGGCCGCGCGGAGCCAGTTTCCGCTGGGCGAGACCGGAGCCTGACGACGCTCCGGGACCCTGCCCGAATCATCGACCGATTCGGGGGACGGCCGCTCCGATGCCCCGGCCAGGTCGAGGCGCCCACGCAGCGACGCCCAGGCCGCATCGGTGTCCTCCGCGGAGGGCACACCCGTGGGTTCCACCGCCTCCAGCCCGGACCAGACGGCCTTGAGCTCTTCCGCATCGGGTTCGTCTTCGAGCCACCGCGGGAATCGATCGTTCTCGTTCTTGTTCATGAGTCCAACAGGGAGGGCTCGTACGCCCGCACCCGATCCCGGATGGTACGTAGAGCTTTGACCAGATGATTGTTGACCGTCCGTGGCGATACCCCCATCGCCTCCGCGACCTGCTCGTGCGTGAGGCCTTCGAAGCGGCTCAACTCCAGGGCCTCACGCTGTCGAGCCGGCAACGCGTCGATCCAGTCGCGGAGATGATCGGCCAGATCCGACCGGGCGAGGTCGTCGTCCGGATCGGGTGTCGCGCTCACCGGAGGCTCGTAACGCTCTGCCAGCAAGGCTTCGCGGGTCTTGCCGTCCCTAATCCGATTCAAGCTCAGGTTGCGGACCGTACGGTACGCGAAGGCCTTGAGAGATTGCGACGGATCGATGCGTTCCCGCCCGTTCCAGATCCGGACGAACGCGTCCTGGACGACGTCTTCGGCGCTCGCCTCCGGCACGAAACGCGTGGCGTATCGCACGAGCGGTCCGTGGACCGCACGGAAGAACGCCTCGAGGGCCGACGAATCCGACTCGCGGATGCGGCGGGCCCAGACACGGAACAGATCGAGCTCGTCGGAACCACGTACCGGCGAAGCGCTCACCCGTGTGATCGGTCTCGTGAGTTCGGTCGCGTAGAGCATGAGCCCCGGGGTAGAAGGTTGTCGCACCTGCTACCCCCCGTCGCACCGGGATGACCATCCTCCGTGCCCACGCTCAATTCTCCAGCGCCGCCAAAACCCGACCGATGAACCCGTCGAAGTCGTTCCCCTGGATCCAGCGCGCGACGACCACCAGATCGTTCACGGGGTCGACGTATACGATGTTGGACCCCGCCCCGCGGTGGGCCCAGGCTTCCTCGGGCGCGCTCGGGTACATGTCGCGGCCGGTGTTGAGGAAGTAGTTCATGAAGCCGTATCCCGGGTTCACCGCTCCGGGCACCCGGGACTGGTCGATCCATGCCCGCGACACCAGCTGCCGGTCGCCCCAGCGTCCCTCGTGGAGCGTCAGCAGCCCCAAGCGCGCCTGATCGTACGCGTTGATGAACATGCCCCCGCCCCAGTGGCTCCCACCGCTCACCGCCTGCACCTGGTACCCGTTCAGGTTGATCCACGAATTCTCGTACCCGTGCCACTGCCAGGTGGAGGAAGCCCCGATCGGTTGCATGACGTGCTCGTGCAGGACCTCGGGGAGGGGCCGCCGCCAGACTGCCGTCGCTGCGAGCGCGAGCAGGTTCACCCGCGTGTCGTTGTACTCGTAGACCGTCCCCGGCTCCCGGCGCTCGCGCGTCAGCCACGTGGACGGATCGCGGTCCGGTCGGTCGGCCCACTCGGGCTTGCCCCACAGCGTGCCCTCCCAGTCGCTTGTCTGACGCAGCAGGTGATCCCAGGTGATCTTGCGGTTGTGCTCGGACTCGAAGAGGAGCTTCGGACGGCGCCCGTTCTGGTCACCAGGCTCTCCGTCCCCGTCGGCGAGCACCAACGGGGGCATGTACTGCCTCAGGGAGTCGTCGACGCTCCGGATCAGCCCCTGGTCGACCGCGAGCCCGACCGTCGTCGACAGGAAGCTCTTGGCCACGCTGAACGTCTGATCCACCCGTGCCGGCTCCCCCCACTCGGCCACGATATACCCGTTCCGGATGACCAGGCCGGTCTGCGGGCCACGGTCGCTGAAGGGCCCGATGGCCTCCCCGCGCGGCTCGCGTCCGAAACCCATGTCGTGGCTCAGGGTCAGGTCCCGGGGCGACTGAGACTCCGCCTGGATCGCGAACTCGATGGCCGCCTGGAGCGCCACCGGATCGAAGCCCATGGCCGCGGGGTCACGCCGCTCCCAGTCCGGATGAGGACCGGGGAGATAGTCCTGGGCGTGCGCGAGGGCCGGCGCGGCCACGAACAGCAGGGTCGTCAGGGTCAGGAGCGTTCGGCGAACAGCGCGCATCTTCATCTTCCTCCGATCAGGGCTCTGAAGCGTGCGTCACCGCGCACGTCTTCGAAATTCGTGTCCGTGGCCAGCGCGTTCGCCGAGCGGATGACCTCGCCCGAAAAGTGCAGGTCGAGCACACGGCGCAGCTCGAGCAACGGCGCACGATGGTCGTCCACGCGGATGTCGACCACGCGGTCGACCGTCCCTCGGCGTCGAGGATCGCGACCTGCCGCCGGTTCCTCCCTTCGTCGCTCGCCACCATGATATCGAGCGCCACCTGGGGCGAATATCCCGCTTCGAGAAGCTCGACCCCGATCGGACCGTACATCGGGTTCGCCGAGGTCTGGCGGGCGATGATGGAGTACGTCGCCAAGTCGTCCGGATCGAAATCCTGCGCACCCGCGGGCGGCGGGAGCAGCGCGAGCTGCCGCGAGAACGAAGGCTGCGATCCTGTTCATGGGAGCTCCTCGGGAGCGAAGATCCGATGGTGGGTCCGGGCGGGGACCCGTCAATCTAGATGGGGCGCCGGAAGAGGGCGAACCTGGAGCGAGACCCTCCGCCCGTCGGGGACATCCAACGTCGCCACCTCGCGAAACCCCAGAAGGTCGTGGAACGCCATCGACTCCGGGTTCGGCGGATCCAGGTTTACCTCGCAGGTCAGCGCAACCAGTCCGAGCTGGCGGGCTTCGGCCTCCAGGGCCGAGTAGAGCGCCGAGGCCGCGCCGCTTCGCCGCCACCTCGCACCGACGGCCACCTGATCGATGTAGAGAAAGCTTGCGTGATGCTCCCGGAACCACCGGAAGCACGTCCCTTCGTAGACCGCATCCGGACGGAACGCGATCAGGTACGCCGCAACGCGCCCGTCCTGAACCGCGACGAGCAGCGGATCGGCCTCGGCGGACAGCCGATCGAGCTTGGGCGCGTCGAGCTCGCTCACCCCGGGCACCCCTTCGGCGTTGATCACCAGGATCTCTTCATGGTCGGCCGGCGACGCCCGACGAATCTCGAAAGCCACATTCCTCCTCGGTCGGTGTTCCGCGCAATCCCTTGGCCGTGGCTGCCGAAGGGCGAATACTGTCCCCATGGAATGCATACGACAAGAAGGCTGTTGAAGAAGGCAGGCGACCAGGACGACGGGGTCTTGCGCGTCCGAG